>NZ_QNRN01000012.1:110043-200914 GCF_003315125.1 Bacillus sp. DB-2
CTCCAGTTGGCCCAGTAGGTCCAGTTGCGCCAGTGTCTCCAGTTGGCCCAGTAGGTCCAGTTGCGCCAGTGTCTCCAGTTGGCCCAGTAGGTCCAGTGTCTCCAGTAGGTCCAGTAGGTCCAGTAGGTCCAGTAGGTCCAGTAGGCCCAGTAGGCCCAGTTGGCCCGGTTGGAAGTGTAAACGGTGGTATTGGTGGTAAAGTTGGACCTACAAGATTAGGATCAAATGCACTAGCTGATAAGAATTCATCAGGATTTAAGCCATCTGAATAATTATTATTTGACATAAATTCACCTCCATAAAGCTTTCATTATATAGTAGATGCAAAATCGCAAGAAAATGACACGGACATTTGAATTATTAAAAAGAAATCTTAAATAGCTTGAACAAGTTAAAAAAATGGAAAGTTTATTGTATGTATAACATATGATTGAGTTGGAAGAGGGTGATTATGTTGAACAAGCAAGGAATTACAATTAGTCTATGTATGATTGTTCGCGATGAGGAAAATACAATAGATCGATGTTTGGACGCGGTAGAAAAAATTGTTGATGAAATTATTGTAGTTGATACAGGATCCACTGATCGAACGAAGGAAATTGTAGCAAAATACACTTCTAACATACACGATTTTCCGTGGGTTGATGATTTTGCGGCAGCTAGAAATTTTGCGTTTTCAAAAGCAACGCAAGAATATATATTATGGTTAGATGCTGATGATGTGTTATTAGAGGAAGCTCAAGAATCACTGAAAACATTAAAACGAGAGTTAGATGGTAAAGTTGACGCTGTTTCTATGCCTTATTATCTTGTAATGGATTCTAATGGGAAACCTTTATATTGCACAAGAAGATATCGACTTGTAAAGCGTGAAAAACAATTTCAATGGTTTGGAAAGGTGCATGAGTATTTAGCTGTTTCTGGTGAAATTTACAATAGTAATGTCGCCATTACACATAAGAAAGAAAAAGAAATAACGAATCGTAATTTGAAAATTTTTCAAAATGCTGTAGCAGCTGGAGAAGAATTAAGCCCGAGAGATTTATTTTATTACGGTAATGAATCCATGGATAATCAAAAATACGACGATGCGGTTCTTCTGTATGAAACATTTCTTAATCAAGAGGAAGGATGGCATGAAGAGAAAATTTATGCATGTGGTAAGTTAGGAGATTGTTATGCGAAGTTAGGAGACTGGGAGAAGGCAGTTGAAACTTGTACGAAGTCGTTTCGTTATGGTATTCCTAGGGGAGAGAATTGTACAAGAATAGGATATATATATATGGAACAACAAAAGTATAATGAAGCGATATTTTGGTTTAAGCTAGCAACTGAAGTGCCGCTAGCAGAGGATAGTCCTTTTCACAGTCCGGCTAGTTATACGTGGATTCCATATTTACAAATGTGTATTTGTTATAGCAGATTAGGAGATCAAGATAAAGCTTATTATTATAATGAATTGGCAGCTTCTTATGTTCCGAATAATGCTGCGATTGAATATAACCGTAAATATTTTAGAGGCGTCTATGATAAACAATATAAAATGTAATTTGTTCTATTTTTAGGAAATGACTTGTCGCTATTCTAATGATAGTAGAATGGCTATATATTAGAGTATCGGTAATGCAACCAATAGAGATGGCATCCTTTGTAGAATATCTTTTGTTTCTATTTCAAATTCAATTTGCATAAGGAGTGTGTGAAATGAATCGGGAGAAAAGTTCTTTATACGAAGAAAAATCTGAACATTATTATAATGCGATAAATCCTAATTTATTCAAGCATATAAAAAAGGAATGGCAAGAAGTTCTTGATATTGGTTGCTCGAGCGGTGCATTAGGAGCGGCTATAAAAGAAAATGGAGCACGTGTATCAGGAATTGAGGCGTTCCCAGAGGCTGCCGAAAAAGCGAAAGAAAAATTAGATCATGTTATTTTAGGTGATATAGAAACAATGGATCTTCCTTATGAGAAGGAACAATTTGATTGTGTCATATTCGGGGATGTATTAGAGCATTTATTTGATCCGTGGGCTGTCATAAAGAAAGTAAAGCCATATATAAAAGAAAATGGTGTGATTTTAGCTAGCATACCAAACGTTGCGCACATTTCAGTATTAGCTCCCTTACTCGCTGGAAATTGGACGTATACAGAATATGGCTTATTAGATAAAACGCATATTCGTTTCTTTACTTTTAATGAAATGCTAAGAATGTTTTTAAAAGCAGGATATTCTATTAGTAAAGTAGATCGTGTATATGTTGATCATAAAATATATGAGCCACTTATTGAAGAGTTATATGGAATTTGTAAAAAGTATCGTCTTGGAAGTGGCTTCATGGCTGAGACAGTTGTATTTCAATATATTATTGAAGCAGAAAAATCACAATTATGAGTGCTGCAGAAAAAACAATATTATTTGTTACATGTATAAATGATCGGAAATTGTATGCACAATGTGCGCGACATATATTGAAATTGGCAGTACCTCCTGGGTATACTATACAATTTATGCCGATTCGAAATGCAAAAAGTATGACGAGCGGATATAATCAAGCCATTTTACATCCAGCGAAGTATAAAGTGTATTTACACCAAGATGTCTTTATTATAAATGGAGCCTTTCTATACGGATTAATTCAATTATTTGAGGAGCATGAACATCTTGGGATGATTGGGATGGTTGGATCCCAATATGTTCCTCCAAATGGTGTATGGAACGAAGGGCGTGGGATTGTCGGGAAAGTCATTGGTTATATGAACGATTTGTTTTATATGGCAAGTTTAGAGCAACCATTTCATGAATCAAAAACGTTTATTCCTGTGCAATGTATTGACGGTTTATTGATGGCGACACAATATGATATTCCGTGGCGAGAGGACTTATTTGATGGGTTTGATTTTTATGATGTATCCCAATCTTTTGAATTTAAAAAAGCTGGGTATACAGTCGGTGTCCCTGTGCAGCGTGATGCTTGGTGTATTCATTATCATTTTGATGTGAATATGACGAACTATGAAAAGTATAGAAAAGTATTTGTAGAGAACTATATGTCAGATGTGAATAAAGAAGAATAGAGGGCTACAAAATGAAAGATCATACAATATTAGTCGTTGTTTGTGTAAATAATGAAGAGCTTTTCGAGCAATGTGAGAGACAAATAAGAAACATTTTTGTTCCCCCTGGCTATGTAGTGCAAATTTTTCCGATACGAGATGCGAAAAGTATGGCAAGTGCGTACAATCGAGCACTTTCATATCCAGCGAAATATAAAGTATATATACATCAAGATACTTACCTTATTAATCGTGATATGTTTTATACACTTATTTCTCTTTTTAAAGAAAATGAAAAGCTTGGTTTAATTGGAGTAGCTGGTGCTCAGTTTTTACCGAGTAACGGGATATGGTGGGAAGGGGAAAATTTAGTAGGGAAAGTGATTGAATACAGAAGACAGAATTATCAATTATTAAATTTGGATCAGGGATTTTATGGAAATCAATCTTTTATGTCAATGCAAGCAATCGATGGTTTACTCATGGCAACGCAGTATGATATTCCGTGGCGAGAGGATTTGTTTCAAGGATTCCATTTCTATGATGTGTCACAGTCTTTAGAATTTCAAAAGGCTGGATATTTAATTGGTATCCCTAATCAAGCAAATCTATGGTGTATTCATTACAACGGAGATGAGTTTGATGCGGATACATATGAGAAATACCGGGAAATTTTTGTGGAACATTATAAAGATGTGCTATCTCCATCATAAGGGAGAGATGAAGGATGAAAGGGATTATTTTAGCAGGCGGGACAGGGTCGAGATTATATCCAATAACGAAAGTAACAAATAAACATTTACTTCCCGTTGGGCGGTATCCGATGATTTATCATGCGGTATATAAGCTGAAGCGATGTGAAATTACAGATATTATGATTATTACCGGTAAAGAGCATATGGGAGATGTTGTGAGCTTCCTAGGAAGTGGTCAAGAATTTGGTGTGTCCTTTACGTATCGTGTGCAAGATAAGGCGGGCGGGATTGCGCAGGCGCTAGGACTTTGTGAAGATTTCGTAGGAAATGATCGGATGGTAGTTATATTAGGAGATAATATCTTTTCAGATGATATTTGCCCGTATGTTGAAGAGTTTACAAGTCAAAAAGAAGGGGCTAAAGTGCTGCTTCAATCTGTAGAAGATCCCGAGCGATTTGGTGTAGCGCATATTCAAGGCCGAAAAATAATTGGAATTGAAGAAAAGCCGAATGAGCCGAAAAGTTCTTATGCTGTTACGGGAATTTATTTGTATGATTCGAAAGTCTTTTCTTATATAAAAGAATTAAAACCTTCCGCAAGAGGGGAACTTGAAATTACAGATATAAATAATTGGTATTTAAAACGAGGAGTACTTACTTATAATGAAATGAGCGGCTGGTGGACTGATGCGGGAACGCATGCTTCTCTTCAAAGAGCGAATACGTTAGCGCGGGATATAAACTTTGGGAAACAGTTTAATGGAGAATAGGTGAAAATATGAAAGTTGTAGAAACAAATTTTACCAATGTGAAATTGTTAGAACCAAGATTGTTTGAAGACGAGCGAGGTTTTTTTACTGAAAGTTATAATAAGAAGATGCTAGAAACGTTAGGGATTACGCATTCATTTGTGCAAGATAACGTATCTTATTCAGCACATTCGGGGACGATTCGAGGGCTACACTTTCAAAAAAATCCGAAAGCACAAACGAAACTCATTCAAGTTATGCAAGGTGCAATATATGATGTTATCGTTGATTTGCGAAAAGATTCACCTACATTTAAAAAGTGGAGAGGTTATATTTTAAGCGCAGATAATCATAGGCAATTATTAGTGCCGAAAGGATTTGCTCATGGTTTTTGTACAATTGTACCTCATACAATTGTTATGTATAAAGTAGATGAGTATTATAGTGCTGATCACGATTCCGGTTTGCTTTGGGAAGATAAAGAATTATCAATTCCATGGCCGGTAACAAATCCTATCTTGTCCGATAAGGATCGAATATTACCATTACTTCAGGAATATGAAGATAGTTTTTAAGTAGGAGAGTTGTTTATGAATATATTAGTTACAGGTGGAGCTGGATTTATTGGAAGTAATTTCATTCACTATATGTTAAAAAACTATGAAACATATAAAATCATTAATTACGATGCATTAACATATAGCGGGAATTTAAATAATGTAAAGTCTATTCAAGAAAATCCTAACTACTCATTTGTAAAAGGGAAAATCCAAAATGGAGAGCTGCTGGAACATGTTGTTAAGGAACGTGATGTGCAAGTAATTGTAAATTTCGCAGCTGAATCACATGTGGATCGTAGTATTGAAAACCCAATTCCTTTTTATGATACGAATGTAATAGGTACAGTCACGCTGTTGGAGTTAGTGAAAAAATATTCACATATTAAACTTGTGCAAGTATCAACAGATGAAGTATACGGTTCTTTAGGGAAAACAGGAAAGTTTACTGAGGAAACCCCGTTAGCTCCAAATAGTCCGTATTCTTCAAGTAAAGCGAGTAGCGACATGATAGCCTTATCTTATTATGAAACGTATCAATTACCAGTTATTATAACGCGTTGTTCTAATAACTACGGACCGTACCAATATCCTGAGAAATTAATTCCGTTAATGGTTACGAATGCGCTTGAAGGAAAGAAACTACCATTATATGGTGATGGATTGAATGTAAGGGATTGGCTGCATGTAACGGATCATTGTAGTGCAATTGACACCGTTTTGCATAAGGGATGTGTAGGAGAGGTATATAATATCGGCGGGAATAACGAAAAAACAAATGTAGATGTTGTGGAACAAATTATAAAACTTTTAGGAAAAACGAAAAAAGATATTGAATTTGTAACAGACCGTTTAGGTCACGACCGTCGTTATGCGATTGATGCACAAAAAATGAAGAATGAGTTTGAATGGGAACCGAAGTATACGTTCGAACAAGGATTAAAAGAAACGGTGGAATGGTATAAAAACAATGTGGACTGGTGGAAACCACTAAAAGAAAAGTAAGGGGCATGTAGATGAAAGAACGGATTATCATAACGGGAGCGAACGGTCAGCTAGGGAAGCAACTACAAGAAGAGTTGAATTCTGAGGAATATGACATATATCCATTTGATAAAAAGTTATTAGATGTAACAAATATATCCCGAATTAAGCAAGTGGTACAAGAAATAAAGCCACATACAATTGTTCATTGTGCAGCGTATACGAAGGTAGATGGTGCTGAGAAAGAACAGGATCTTGCTTACTTAATAAATGCGATTGGAGCTCGAAATATAGCGGTTGCTTCACAATTAGTAGGGGCTAAGTTAGTGTATGTCAGTACCGATTATGTATTTCCAGGTGACAAACCGGATGGCTATCATGAATTTCATAATCCAGCACCGATAAATATATATGGAGCTTCTAAATTTGCAGGAGAGCAGTTCGTAAAAGAGTTACATAATAAATATTTTATAGTTCGTACATCGTGGTTGTATGGTAAGTATGGAAATAATTTTGTGAAAACGATGCTACGATTAGGAAAAGAGAGAGAAAACATATCTGTTGTAGCGGATCAAATTGGCTCTCCTACGTACGTGGCAGATTTAAATATGATGATTAATAAGCTCATTCACACTTCTTTATACGGTACGTATCACGTATCCAATAGAGGATCATGTTCTTGGTTTGAATTTGCCCAAAAAATATTTTCGTATGCAAATATGAAAGTGAATGTATTACCTGTTTCAACTGAAGAATTCGGATCGGCGGCTGCGAGACCAAAATATTCTATCTTTCAACATAACATGCTACGATTAAATGGTTTTTTACAAATGCCTACTTGGGAAGAAGGATTAGAAAGGTTTTTTATAGAAACAAAAAGTCATTAACAAAAATTTATGTTAGTGACTTTTTTGTTTGCCTTTAAGAGGTTTTATGGTACTATAATTATAGTATCAGGTACTAATAACAAGTATAAGTATTTCTGGGAGGATATATCATGGAACTATTACAAGGGAAAACATTTGTTGTTATGGGCGTTGCGAACCAAAGAAGTATTGCATGGGGAATTGCTCGCTCTTTGCATAATGCAGGTGCAAAATTAATATTCACATATGCAGGAGAGCGTTTAGAAAGAAACGTTCGTGAACTAGCGGAAACATTAGAAGGACAAGAATCACTTGTATTACCTTGTGATGTAACGAATGATGAGGAACTTACAGCTTGCTTTGAAACTATTAAGCAAGAAGTTGGTACAATTCACGGTGTTGCACACTGTATTGCTTTTGCAAATCGTGATGATTTAAAAGGCGAATTTGTAGATACTTCTCGCGATGGATTTTTACTTGCACAAAATATTAGTGCATTCTCTTTAACAGCTGTAGCAAGAGAAGCGAAGAAAGTGATGACAGAAGGCGGAAATATTTTAACTTTAACATACCTTGGCGGCGAGCGCGTTGTGAAAAACTATAACGTTATGGGTGTTGCGAAAGCTTCATTAGAAGCTAGCGTGAAATATTTAGCGAACGATTTAGGACAACATGGCATTCGCGTTAACGCTATTTCTGCAGGACCAATTCGTACGTTATCTGCGAAAGGTGTAGGCGACTTTAACTCAATCTTAAAAGAAATTGAGGAGCGCGCACCACTTCGTCGTGCGACGACTCCAGAAGAAGTTGGAGATACAGCAGTATTCTTATTCAGTGATTTAGCACGCGGAGTAACAGGTGAAAACATTCATGTTGATTCAGGATATCATATTTTAGGATAAATATAATAGGAATTAAAGTTTAAAAAGGACAGTCTCTAAACGTTGAGACTGTCCTTTTTAATTGTTCCCAGAAAGAACGATTTTTAACGAAAGTTCTAGCCACGTTATGAATATAACTATAATAGTACACGATTTATCCAGCTACGTATGGAAGTGGGAGGGACGAGTGTGAAGAATAAAAATAAAAGTTCAACAGTTGGAAAACCGTTGTTATATATTGCACAAGTAAATTTAGAACTCGCTGCACCGAAAATAAAAAGAATTATTTTAACGAATTTTGAAGATGAGGATCAAAAAGAGCAAAGTAATAGAAATGAAAGTATTGTAAGTATTGTAAGTAGTGCTGTGGAAGAAGTGGTAGAACAAGAGAAACAAGAACCACGAGAGGAGCCTCAAGTGGAGGTGGAAGAAAAAGTAGAGGAAGAGCAAGTGAGAACGGTCCCTTACAATAAATCCTTTAAGGATATGAATAATGAAGAAAAAATTCATTTTTTATTAAATCGTCCTCATTACATTCCGAAAGTAAGATGTAGAATAAGAACGACTACCGTCTCATATATAGGATCGATTATATCTTATCGTAATGGCATTGTATCCATTATGCCACCAAATAGTATGAGAGATGTTCGGTTATCTATAGAAGACATCAAAACGATTGATATGGCCGGTTTTTAAATATGTAAAGGTGGTAGAAAGCTTCTACCACCCCAATAGTTTTTTAGTTTACTTAACTATAGAAACGTCGCGTAAGCACTGAATAGCACAGAAGCAGCTTAAATCAACAGTAATGCAAGTAGATGTCGAGATTAATCTTGCATTTGGTACAGCTAAAAACGTACAAATTGGATCGTCGCCAGGTGGTACAGGAGACCCATCACCTAATACTACAGTTAACACACGTAGGACAGCACAGCTATCGTCATCTACGCTTTCTACACGGAAAATTGGAGATTGGCAGCTAGTAAGGCTTGCAGATGGTGCAAATGCTTCAAATGGCGTTCCAGCTTTTGTGTATAAAATAAAAGGGCGTGTATTTGCTACTGCTGCTGTATTGTGTGCTCCTAAAAATGGAATTTCACAACCAGAACCACATGTTGAACTAGAGCAATCTTGTAGTTCATTGATGAATTTTACGACGTCAACTACGCAGTGAGAAGAGCTATGGTGTTTATTTT
This sequence comes from Bacillus sp. DB-2, assembly GCF_003315125.1. Classification (NCBI taxonomy): domain Bacteria; kingdom Bacillati; phylum Bacillota; class Bacilli; order Caryophanales; family Bacillaceae; genus Bacillus; species Bacillus sp. DB-2. Next base: position 119,028 of record NZ_QNRN01000012.1, read on the forward strand.
CGTTACAACTCATTAATGTCACTCCTTATCTTCTTGTTTGTATTTACATTAATAAGATATTGGAGTGGGGGAGATTTGGTCACAATCTTAAGACCTTTTTTTTTAAATAGGCTAAAGAGGATAGGGAAGGTGGAATTATGTTATTTACAAGCTGGCTTTTATTTTTTATTTTTGCGCTAGCTGCATTTAGGTTAACTCGTCTTATTGTTTATGATAAAATTACAGCTTTTTTGCGAAGACCGTTTATTGATGAGTTAGAGATTACAGAGCCTGATGGAAGTGTATCGACTTTTACAAAGGTGAAAGGGAAAGGATTAAGAAAGTGGATTGGAGAATTATTAAGCTGCTATTGGTGTACAGGTGTGTGGGTTAGTGCTTTTTTATTAGTTTTATATAAATGGATTCCTATTGTTGCAGAGCCTGTACTAGCATTATTAGCCATTGCAGGTGCAGCAGCGATCATTGAAACAATTACAGGATATTTTATGGGAGAATAATAAAGTGAAACTTTAATCAGTGGGGGCATTGCCGGCTTGCTATTAGCCCGCACCAATCGTGATAAATCTTCATGATGTTAGAAAAAGCGGAGTTTAAGAGGATGCGGGAACGGAAATAAGGAGTTGTTCATATAGTAAATAGACAGAATTGACAGTAGAGGAGATGTTTGCTGTGAGCAATAATCCAAGGCAAAATTCATATGATCTACAGCAGTGGTATAACATACAGCAACAGCAACAAGCACACCAACAGGCATATCAAGAACAGTTACAGCAACAAGGGTTTGTGAAAAAAAAGGGATGCAACTGTGGGAAAAAGAAAAATAAAATAAAACAATATGAAGAATGAAACACTCATGTTACTGTGAGTGTTTTTTATTGTAAAAATAAAAAGCGGTATTTCAATTAAGAAATACCGCTTTTTACTAGCTAATTTGTGCAACTGTTAATGCTGCAGCACGAATGTCTACAGTTCCAAATAATTCAACTGGTACGATTTGAATCAAGTCGCCAGGATTCAAGTTAATAAGAATAACACCACTGGAAACGTCTACTTCACCAGTACCGACAATGTTAGCCCGGACTGCCGTTCCTGATCCTGGAATAATGTTATCTGGTGTGTCCAATGTTAAGAAGAATCGAGCGGCATTTGGTGGCGCAGGAACATTTTCAAGACTCACTGTTAATGTATAACTGATTTGATAAATACCAGCTACTTGAATTCGAATGCCAGCTCCGACACTTACTGTATTATTTATTACAGGAACAGTAATATTTGGGTTTGGACTTACGCTAGGTAATAGTAGTGGTGTGAATAATGAAGCAAACTGAGGTGCAGAAGCGTTGAAAGCAAAACCGAAGGCAGGTAGTGTACTAGCTGGTTTCGCCTCACAATCAATGTTATTAAATTCGCAATCAGAAGAGAACATGTTTTTCACTCCTTTATCTGTTTCTACTTTCAGTTAATGAAAAGGACAGGTTCTATGTTCTAGACAAGTTCCCAATTTTATAAAAAATACATAATAATACCTTTTAAGCATGGATTGGGTGGCAGAATCATCTGCCACCCAATCCATGCTTAAATTAGTATTCAGTTTTATATAGAAACATCGCGTAAGCATTGAATAGCGCAGAAGCAACTTAAATCAACAGTAATACAAGAGGAGGTTGATACTAATCTTGCATTTGGTACAGCTAAAAATGTACAGATTGGATCGTCACCAGGTGGTACAGAGGTACCATCACCTAAAACTACAGTTAATACACGCAATACAGCACAGTCATCATCATCTATACTCTCTACACGGAAAATTGGAGATTGGCAGCTAGTAAGACTTGCAGATGGTGCAAATGCTTCAAAAGGTGTTCCAGCTTTTGTGTATAAAATAAAAGGACGTGTATTCGCTACTGATGCAGTGTTATGTGCTCCTAAAAATGGAACTTCGCAACCAGATCCGCATGTTGTAGTTGCGCATTCTTGTAGTTCATGTATAAAACGAACGACATTTGATACACAGTTGAAATCACAATCATGGTGATGATGATCTTCATTACAATTGCAGCTCATTATGTTCACTCCTTATCGTGAGTTCTGACATACACTATTACAATATGAACGGGATATGATTGATATTACGTTAATTCTCAGGATAGAAACAGGGAATTTATATAGAGGGGATGTACATAACGTGATATGCAAAAAGACACCCTTATTTAATGGGTGTCTTTTCAGGTAAATCTTTTCGCGCAGTATATAAAAAACGAGATATATCTAGTTTTTTTCCTCTGAAAAATTGCGGGGAGGAAATGTAAAGTTCTTCTTTTGCGCGTGTAATGGCGACATAGAGTAATCGTCTTTCTTCTTCTAATGCTTCAGAAGTCTCAGTTACACGGTCATTTGCATCTTTTAAAGAAGAAGTATGCGGCAATATACCATCGCTTGCTCCGAGTAAAAAGACGCATGGAAACTCAAGGCCTTTCGCGTTATGAATTGACATAAGCGATACGGCATCTTTTTGCGGCATTGTTTTTAATGCTTCCATTTCTTTTTGACCTTGAATGGCCTCGTTAATAAATTGTAAGTAAGCTGGAATATCCGTAAAGCGAGTTGCTGATTCCATCAATTCTTCTAACATTTCTTCTTGTATGTCCTTATGCATCGTAAAGGAAGAACGATCATTACTTTGTAAGTACTCTAAATACTTTCCTTTACCATGAATAATTTCTTTCAATGCTTTTTTCGGTTCAAGTTCTTTTATAAACTTAATAAAATCGATTCGCTCATTTACTTTTTTAACTTGAAAAGGTTTCAAGCTCGGGTTTAGTAATAGAAAATGAAGAAGAGAAGGGAAACGGCCCTCACCATATTTCCATTGTTCACGTTCAATAAATGAAATGCACTCATCACGGCCAATATACATTGTTGGTAATATATTTGAAAGTGATTCGAGGCGGAACGGTTCAAGCACGAGTCGTAAGTGATCTAATACGGGCCTAATTAAAGAATGTTCGTAGAACGATTGGCTCGCTCCATGTTTAATAAATGGAATCTTATGAATTGTAAGCTGATCAAGTAAAGAACGGCTTACAGAATGTGTACGATATAATAAACAAAAATCTTTATAATTTCGTTCACCACTATCTACTTTTTCCTGAATGAGTTGCAAAATTTGATTTGCTTCATCAAGAGTTGTAGCTGGTCGTGCGTAAAATGGTTGTACACCTTCTTCACGAACAGAATATAGCTCTTTATCAAAACGTTCTTGATTTAGCTTAATAACTTCATTTCCAAGTCCGACGATAAATGGATTAGATCGATAATTCGTATTAAGTGCGATAATCGTTGTATTATCAAATTCCTTTGGAAAAGATAAAATAATTTGGTGACTTGCCCCTCGCCAGCCGTAAATCGCTTGATCGTCATCACCTGCGATAAATAAATTATTTCTCGGCGTGGCTAACAATTTTACAATTTCATATTGTGCATACGACGTATCTTGAAACTCATCTACTTCAATGTAATGAAAACGCTCTTGTAATTGAGTAAGCAGGGGAGCGTTATTTTCTAACATATAATACATTTCTAATAAGATGTCGTCAAAATCGATATAATTGTGTCGTTGTTTTACCTCTTCGAAACGTTCGTATACTTCTTTGAACTCTTGTTCAACCGGTGTTTTCGCTTTTACATCTTTCGGACGATTCAATTTGTTTTTCTCAAGTGAAATCATAGCGAGTATCGTTTCGGCATCATAATCGTCTTTTAAGCGCAATTCTTTCAAAATTTTCTTTATCATAATTTGTTTATGTTTTTCATTTGCTAAAATTTGCTGATTATATCCTTGACTACGAAGCAATTTTAAAAAGACAGAGTGGAATGTACCAGCAACGACATAGCTACTTGCGGCATGATTCATACCAGGTAAATTCGCTACACGGCTTCGAATTTCTTCAGCTGCTTTTTGTGTAAACGTCAGCAGCAAAATATTTCGCGGATGGACATGTTTTACATTAACTAAATAACCAACGCGAGTTGTTAAAACAGATGTTTTACCACTTCCAGCACCAGCTAGTGTAAGGACAGGTCCTTCTGTCGTTTGCACTGCTTCTAACTGTTTTTCATTTAAATAAACACCTTGCTGTTCTAAAGCGCGGAAATACGCCGCATCTGCATCTTCTTCCATAATTAAATGGGTAGATGTTTTCGGAATATGATACGTCGCTTGCGGAATACCAGCGTGTGTTAACGATTTTTGTGAAAATTTTTCTTGTGTCATATATTCACCTTCAAAACTATAGCATCAACATTTAACTTTAGCGGAAGAAAAAGAAAATAGCAATGTAAAAAACAGGAGGGGTTACCTCCTGCTACAAAATTACCCCGCTATTTGCGGGCAGTAAAACTCTCACTTCAAAATTCAGGTGCCCGTAAACGCCTGATTGGTGAAGGCTAATAATCAGTGGGGGATGAACAAAACCCCCACTGATTAAAGTTTCACTTTATAATTCTTTTATCATTACGACGTGCGGGATATTTGCTTCCATAAACACATCAGAAGCCGTCACGTATCCTAGCTTTTTATAGAAAAATTCAGCATGTGTTTGAGCATGGAGTTTCAATTTCGGTAGAGACTCTTCCTTCGCATACGCTTCAAGTGCATCCATAATGATTTTGCCAATGCCTTTTTTACGATGGGAAGCTAGTACGCAAATGCGTTCCATCTTTCCAACTCCATCAACGATGCGGAAGCGACCAGCACCAACTGGAACATCATTATCATATATAACAACGTGTGTTGAAATTTCTTCAAACTCATCATACTCTTCTTCTGCAGAAACACGTTGCTCATTCACAAATACTTGCTTACGTACAGAGAATGCATCTCTTAGTTGTTCGTCCGTTTGTACGATTTGTGCGTGCAAATTAGTTGCTCTCCTTTCCAAGGTGGAATGTTTCATGTACAGTCCACGTTCCATTTTCTAATTGGTATAGAAGGTGGAAACGATCGATTGGTTGCTCATAATAGAAATCTTTCATACGTAATCGACCTAATACATCAGCGTGCTCTGCGTCTGATAAGTCTTGACCGATTGTTAAATGAGGTACGAAAGAGTACTCGCGCTCTTGTGTAAAGAAACCATTATGCATTTCTTCATTTAAGAAAGTAAGTTCAGGTGTTTTTTCTACTTTAAAATAAAGAACATTATTAACAGGTGCGAATGAACCGACTTTCCCAACATGAAGGGTGAAAGGGTTCGTTTTATTTGCGATTGTATGTAACTCATTCACAATCGATTCTAATTGTTCATCTTGCGTCTCAAAGGGTGTTTTCAATGTAATATGTGGCGGAACTAATGCGTAATGCGGATCATAACGTTTACGTAATCCGTTCGCTTTATCTTGAATCATTTTTGATGGGAAAATTACAATTCCTAATTTCATGTTCCAATTCCTCCCTTTGCAAGTCTAGTTAGATTTTGAGAATAAATCTCTTTATCTATTATATCAAATTATTCTGAATACCGCTCTCTATTATTTCATTGATAGAATGTGAGAAAATGCTTTTGGTAAATCTGCTTGCCAATATTTCCATGTGTGATTCCCTTCAAACTCTTCATAATGCGTGATGAAATTTCTATCTGTAAGTAGTTTATTTAACTCGCGATTTGGTTCTACGAAATCAGATACTTGTCCGTCTGTACGCTTGACAGCTGTTTCTTCGGTCCCAATTACGTGATAAAGATCTAGCGCCCCCGGATTTTTGAAATCTTTTGCTAAGTTCATGACTGTTTCATCAACAAATGGTGATTGCATAACGACCTTACCGAATGTATGCGGATACATAAGTGCGGTCATGAAGGAAACTGTACCGCCGAGAGAATCTCCAATTAAAACGCGTCCTTTACCCATTTGATACGTTGGATAATTTGCATCAATATATGGGGCAAGCTCATGAGCAAGGAAACGAATGTAAGCAGCATTCTTTACATCATTTGGGAAATATTTTTCCTTACGATCGTGTACATTTTTATATGGAATACCGACAATAATTGTGCGGTCGATTTCTTCAGTTTCACGAAGACGCTCAATTACACGGTGGGCTTTACCAAGCTGAAAATAATCTCTACCATCTTGTGCAATAACAACCGTATGCTTATGGAGAGGTGTGTAATTTACTGGTAAATAAACAAGAAGTGTAAGCTCCTCTTGAAGTGATGTACTAAAAAATGAAATTTCTTCAATTCTCCCTATTGTTTGATTCATGTATATCCCCCTAAATAAAAATTTACTGTAATGATTGTAAGAGCGACGCTTGTAGTGAAAAGGAAAGAAATAATCACTAATAGGTGCCTTAATTTCTATTTTACCATAATGGTACGAAGAATCTAAAAAATTAGTATTTAAGTTGTGAAAGAAAACGGATATAATGAAGTGGGATTTTTTACAGGTGAGAGGGGAGACAGGATTTGAAACAAGAAAGATCAATCGCACTACCACTAGCAATTTCCATTATAGCAATTTCATTCGCAGCTGTTTTTGCAAAGATGTCCTCAGCACCATCTTCCATTTTAAGTATGTATCGATTATGGATTATCGTACTTATTATGCTGCCGATCGTTTGGAAAAAACGGGAAGAGTTTAGTAGGATTCAAATAAAAGATTGGGGATTTTTAATTGGATCTGGTTTCTTTTTAGCTCTTCATTTTCTTCTATGGTTTGAATCCTTAAAGCATACGACAGTTGCTAGTTCGACGATTATTTTAGCACTTCAACCGATCGTATCTTTAGTGGGAGGTTTTTTCTTATTTAAAGAAAGAACAACCTATTCAGCAATTGCGACGATGGGAATTGCGATACTAGGCGTAATGTGTATTGGCTGGGGAGATTTAGGGCTAAGTAAGCAAGCAATTTATGGGGATATATTATCCTTTTTAAGTGTAATAGCAGTTGTCGGTTATTTATTTATCGGACAAACGACAGTAAAGAAAGTATCTCATTGGATTTATAGTTTCACTGTATTTGCCTTCGCTGGTATATTTATAGCGATTTATAACGTTATACTTCAAGTGCCATTTACAGGCTATACGAAGTGGGATTGGAGTATTTTTCTTTTACTTGCGATTGTACCGACAGTGTCACACGTCATTAATAATTGGTTATTAAATTACGTAAATGCAACAACGATTTCAATGAGCATTTTAGGAGAACCAGTTGGGGCATCTATACTAGCGTTCTTCTTACTTGGAGAAAAATTAAATGCAATGCAAATTATCGGTAGCATGCTCGTATTGTTTGGTGTATCTGTTTTCTTACTACAGCAACAAAAACGAACAGCAAAAAATGTGGTGAACGAACCGGCTTATACACAGGAATTATAACGAGCCTATTCTAATATACGAAAAGAGAAGTTATTGGTAACTTCTCTTTTTTTGTTCTATGCAGAAAATAAAACAAATCAATAGGAGGAATCCCCTCCATATAGCATGAAAAAAGATAATATATAGTGGAGTTACATCATACGTTTCTCATACAAATATAGAAGGGGAAGGGGAAGGAGAGACCAAATGAAAGAGATTTTAATGAAATACATGACAAATCTTACAACATTAAGTGAAGAACAGCAGCGCATGATCGTAGAAGAATTACAAATTGAAGAGTATAAAAAAGGAACAGTGCTCCTAGGGCAAGGAGATGTTCCGTCTAAATGTTATTTTGTATTAAAAGGATGCGTGAGGCAACATTGTATAGATGAATCTGGAAAAGAAGTTACATCAAATTTTTATACAGAAGAACAAGCAATCGTAAATTTCAATCATCATAAACAAGATAAATTATCCCCACATACGTTAACGTGCCTAGAAGATTGTCTAGTTGTAGTTGGCGATCTGTATAGTGAAAAGGACATGTATAAGAAATATTCACAGTTAGAAGAAATGACGCGCCAAATGATTGAATACAATTTTGGTGAAGTACAAGAAGAACTTACATTATTTATTGCATCGACACCAGAAGAGCGCTACAAATCATTATTACAAAAACGACCGCATTTAATCGATCGTGTTCCTCAATATCAATTGGCAAGTTATCTAGGTATTACGCCAGAATCATTAAGCAGAATTAAGAAACGACTCAAACAGTAGAGTTTTTTCCACCTCTAAGCAATAGCCATATACTAAATCCTAGTTCACCTGCGATCATCGGTAGTTGAAAGACAACGTTAAGAATGGAAATAATCGCATCATATTGTGAAAACATCGTATTCATTACGTTAATGATGATATAGCCGATTGCAGCAATGAGCAGTAATATACTAATAGTTTTCGGTATGTTTTTAGATTGAAAGGTTACGTATCCTAAGGTGAGAAGATGTAAGCCGAAAATGATTAATCCTACAGACCAAATGTATTCAAAAGCTTCTAGAAATAACATTGTATATGCTTCTGAATTAGCAACTGTGTTTTTTGAAAGAAGTAATACAAATATTAAATTGAATATAGCAATCCCAAGTATAGCTGTATACATAAGACGAAGACAGGCAGCTAGTAATGAGAGGCTAGTATGGATAGGTTTTAGAAAGAAATAAAGAGCCCACGAGGCGATAATATCCGTAATGAAAATGATAATCCATCCGAAAATTTCTGCTTTGAAAAGTGAACTTGAAGTTTGAATATTATGGAGTGTCGTGCTCGCATCTCCTTGTACAACGAGATTTCCGTGAACAAAACCGTAAGAAAAAAATGCAGCAAATGCCATAATAAGAAGAGAAGCACCAGTAAATAAGGCAAACTTTCGTTCATTCATATGTCGTCCTCCTATTTCAATATTACTTTTATTTTAATAAGGGAAGGAGGAGAAGTCATTGACTTAAATCAAGAGAGGAGAGAGCGTAATGGAATTTCCATCAAAAAAAGCTGTATGGTTATATCCAATCTTTTTCATTGTTTTAGGCGCCTGTTTCGCTCCAATATTTGCAGGGAGAGAATATTTTCTCTTATTTTTTATAATTCCATTAGCTATACTGTTTAGTTGGAGTTGGTTTTTAACAAAATATATTGTTGGAGAAGAAACAATTACTATTAGATCGGGTTTCGTTAAAAAGCGCTTTGCAGCCTTCTGGTCTCTTGTTTTGTTTAGGAAAAAATCAATTGTGTTTCCTTTCGAATCAACAGCACGATACAGATACATCCATTGACCTTTTACTTTGATATATGTTTCATCGACTCTCCAAGAGTCATTTGTTTGTTTGAGGTGACGACGGATTCGTTTGTCCAATTCAGGATCATACTGATGAACCCAACGCATAATCGTTGTATGAGAAATGGATAACCCCCGTTTCTTCATCATTTCCACCAAATCATGCACCCTTTCTAGAGTAATAGTATCAGTATGTCCAAGATTTATAGATTCATTGCAATTGTCCTGAAGTTTTTGCACCAGAACCTATTTTCTTCTTTCTCCGTCATCTGATCTCCCCCTCTTAGAATAAGCCTTTTCTTAACTATAAAAATACCAGAATATCCTTATTTCTATCATACAGGATAAAAAGTATAAATTCTAATTAATACCATTTTTTAAACATCTATTTTATTTTTGTACCGTAGTAGTTTTCTGATTATTTGATAAAAGCATAAAATTCAATTAACTTTTTGTTTATTTTGTGTTATTATTCATTTGTAATATATAACATTAAAGGAGGGATTTTCTATGAGTAATTTACTAGAAAAATTATTTGGAGTTAAAAAAGTCGAAGTTGATAAGCCGCAATATACTGAAACTGGATGTGACTCTTATATTTTATGTAAAGGGAAAGATGGATATATGTATCCACAGAGATATACGTTTATAAATGGAAAAATAATCAAAAATGGTTGTTGCTAAACTATGTAGAAACCCAAGGGCGAATGTACATTCGTCCTTTGGGCTCTACTATATCTAGAAAGGTGCATCATATGATTATATATTTTATTTTATTTTTATTATGGATATCTTTACTTTTGATATTAGTTTTAAAAATCACTAAACTAAAACAAGTAATACACCAGCTCCCTAAAGTTTATCTCTCTGGTGAATACAAGGATCCGTTAATAGGGCAAGATATAAAAAAAATTTTGGAATTACCTAGTTCTTACACGCACCATAAAGAATCTATTATTATGGTAATGTCCCCAACATGTATGTTTTGTCATGACAAGTTAGACGAAATAATTGATAACAACAAACATAAGTCTCATAACCTAATTTTATACATAGATTCTAAAAACAAAGAATTTTACAATCAATTTGTTGAACATGTCCATTTTAAAAGTACCATGCCTGTTTATCCGTTATCTATTGTTCAACAAAAAAAGTTAAGAGTATTTGCTTTCCCAGCTTTTATACATATCGATTCACAAGGAATTATTACAAGAAATTCGACAATAGCAGATAAACTTATTTAAGTAACTTCAGGTTGAAATTTATAAAAAATTTGTTCCAGATATTATAAATTTGAGGCACAACATGCTATACATTTGATAGGGGAACTTTTTATTACTGATCTCCTGTATCTCCTATTTCTCTTTTAATCATAATATTAAGAATAACAAAATCAATGCACCTTTCTCTCTGCTATTTGAAAATACTAATGATATAACAAAATTCTATCTTTCCAATACAAAAAGAAACCTACAAAGAAATTAAAAGAAGTGGTGATTTTAATATGTTAATTTCATACATACTAAGAATATTCAAGCTGATTTGGAAGGTTGATAAACTTTGGTTATTTTATTCTAGCTTTTTTATATTAATTTTAGGAATGCTACCGGTTGGAACAATTTTAATTACAAAAGAATTAATAAATAACATAGCACTATTAATAGAAAATAAAAGTGAAAGTAATACTTTAGCCATTGTATTGCTTATATCACAATTCATGCTTTTAATATTGGAAACAGTTATTAAACAATTTCAAACGTATCTCGAACAACAGTTATCTTTTAAACTTAATAGATTGCTAACAGAACAAATTGCTAATAAATCTATCAAAATACCGTATTCTAATTTTGATGATCCTAATTTTTACAATTACACCAATCGTGTTAGATCAAATACAGGACCTCGCCTTTTGTCACCAATTAATAATTTATTTTCCATAATACAATCATTAATAGCTCTTACGTCTTTAATTATTTTTTTAATTTCAATTCATTGGAGCTTGGCCTTGATTAGTACTTTTGCTTTCATACCAACTCTTTTAATCAAATCTTATTTGGGAAATAAGGGCTTTCAACTCCAAAAAGATTTAACTCCTATTGTTAGAGAAGCTAGTTATATTGAGAATTTGATTATGGAAAAAGAATCGGCTAGAGAAGTAAGGGTGTTTAATTTATATCCCCATTTTATAGATAGATGGAAGCGGAAATATACAGAAAATATGAAAATCTCTCTGTCTTTCTTGAAAACAAAAAGCAAAGCTGAAATATTTTTAGATGGTATCATAGCTATTTCATATTGCAGTTCTGCAGGAATCATTATTTGGTTAATAAAAAAGTCAGCTGTTAAAATCGGAGAATTTGTTTCTATTGGACAAGCTGTGCATAGTACTCAAAATTCTTTACATTCTATTTCTGCAAGTATTGCACTACTATATGAAGATACACTATATATTCATGATTATTTTAACTATATAGATTCATTTGAAGAAAATGAATCTAATACTAAAAACACAATCACATTTCCTAGTAAGTTATACCAAGGGATTCGATTTGAAAATGTATCATTTTCCTATCCAAATAGTCAAAAAGAAGTTTTAAAGAATGTATCATTTTCAATTAAACCTGGAGAGAAAATAGCGATTGTTGGTCACAACGGATCGGGAAAAACCTCTTTAATTAAATGTTTACTTGGTCTATATCCTCTTACATCTGGAAATATTTATTTTGATGACGTACCTATAAATAAAATTCAATTAAATTCCCTTAGAGATAACATCACTGTTATTTTTCAGGATTTCACCAAATATTTCCTTACAATTGAAGAAAATATTGCTTTTGGAAATATATCAGAAAGAAACGATAAGAAAAAAATCCAGGATGTTGCTCTACAATCAGGAATCCATACAGATATAACAAAGTTTCCAAATAAATATCAATCATATGTAGGTCGATTTTTATATGAGGGAGAAGAACTTTCCGGTGGACAATGGCAAAAAGTAGCGATTGCGAGAGCCTTATTTAAAAATAGCCCTATTATGATTTTAGATGAACCTACCGCAGCTTTAGATCCTTTATCTGAAAGGGTAATTTTCGATAAATTCAAACAATTAACAGAAGAAAGAACAACACTTTTGATTTCACATAAAATGTCAGCAGCTAAACTAGCAGATAAAATCATTGTATTAGATAATGGAAAGTTAGTTGAATTTGGTACCCACGAACAGCTAGTATTGCAAAAGGGAAAGTATCATGAACTATATACCACTCAAGCAGAATTCTATGACAACAAGATACGTGAATATTCCGAACGGTAATCCCTTAGAAACTGACTAGATGCTATTTCTATAAAATGTGAAATAGTATCTAGAATTTACGAATAAGCAACTTAAAATATTGATGTACTACTAATTATAGAGGGAGAATTACACGTGAGTGAAATCATTTTAATATTAAGAGTAATGATCGGCATTCTCTTCTTATCAACTGCTATAAGTAAAATTTCAGATTTTAAAAAACATGTTATCATTGTAAAGGAATATGAAATTATTCCTCAAAAATTAGCAAAATCCTTTTCTATTTTTGAAGTCATTTTAGAATTTTCTTGTGCCAGTTTGCTATTACTAGGCTTATTTCCTGTTATTTCCGGATTAGTATTATTTATTTTATTAGTTTTGTACACTACAGGTATCGTAATCAATTTATTAAAGAAAAGAACCACTATATCATGTGGTTGTGGAGGAATAGCAGGTAATCACCATTTATCTTGGTTTTTAGTATTTCGTAATATAGTCTTATTAACTGTAGTTTATTTTCTTTTAAAGAACCAAACAAATCTTCTCAGCTTAAACGCTGTATTAATTCATCCAAAAGACCCTAATCTTATTTTTAATAGTAATGCAGTACTATCAGTCTTAATATCAATTTTTTTACTTTTCTTTATTTCTATTTTAAATTCACTATTTTTTATTCGTTCGAGCATGAATAACTTTTTAAAATTAGCAAAACAAATAAAGGAGCGATGAACTTGAACTGGTCTGATTATCTTCTTTGGACTTGTATGATTATTCAAATGATTGTTTTCTTTTTATTAATTAAATTAGTAACTGATTTTCTAAATAGATTCCAAACTCAAGTAGGAATGATTGAAATTACTAATTCTGCTGAATTAAAAGTAGAAGAAGAAGATTTAGAGTATTCGAAAAATAAAACAGATAAAAATTAATGTGCGAATCTCTCTTGATAAATAGTAACTATCCATATATTCACTTGACATATACAGAATGGTCCTGTTGCAAAGTTTTCTAAACTAAACTACACTTTGACTCATCCATACACATAAAGCGACTAACTCCTGTGCTTGATATTTACTCTTTCGCTGGACGAATCCTTTTTCTTTGGCTAGGTGTTCTAGAACATGAGAAGACATATGTCGTTGTAATTCTTCAGCAATCGGTTGAAGTTCATCAAGAATTGAAAGATTCATAAAAAAACGCCATCCTTTCTTATAATTTTACAGAAAGGATAACGCCTTTTTTGCTTTTTGGGTAGTGTAAAACCTTAGCCTGATTGCGATGTGACACTCCCCCTTAGAGGCATATGTTTTATAATCGTAACAAAATTTTAATAATGAAAGAGGAGTGGAGTAAAAAAGATAAATTTGAATGTATGGAAATCTCCAGGTAAAATTATTTAAAGATTGTGTATTTTTCGGCAATCATTAAGGGGGTTGGAATGAAGAAGTTTTTAAGTGAGAAAATTATTGAATTTTTTATTTGTATAGTAGTAATCATTGTTATTAGTTATCTACCGTTTATCTTTTTGAAAGGAAACACGCTTAGTTTTATTGCTTATTTACAACAACTTTGTTCTCCAGCAGATATTTTATATTTTAATAGAACCTTAATGCGTCCAGTCCCTTTCCTAGAAAATATTTTGGATCCTTATGTTTATTCGATTACTATTCTGGCTGTATCCACTTGTTTGGCTGTTTTATTTGCTACTTGTCTCTCATTTTTTTATTTACTATCATCTTCTAGAATAAAAAAGGGAATTGAACGGTGTTTAATTTTTATTGAATCCATTCCTGATTTGTTATTAATATTTGTACTACAACTGTTTTTCGTATGGGTATTTAAACAAACAGGGTCAAATATAGTTAATATTTATGCAATGAATGGTAAGCAAGTGTATTTTCTACCGATCCTTTGTATGACTATTGTTCCTACGCTTCATCTTTTTCGAATCATTGTTCTGTTCTTATTGGATGAAAAGCATAAACCTTATGTAGAATTTGCTCGTGCAAAGGGGTTAAGTAACAGATATATCTTATTTGTTCATTTATTTCGAAATATAATGTATCACTTACTCAATCATCTGCAATCTATTTTCTTATTTATGATTTCAAGTCTTTTAATGGTAGAGGCAGCTTTCAACATTCACGGATATATGTCATTTTTGGTGAAACCAGGCGCTTTAACTCCTTTAACGATGGTGTGGTGGACACTACTGTTATTTATTCCATTCTATTTAATATTCATAGCTGTTCATTATCGAGTAAATCGTATTACGGGAGGAATTGCAAATGAGTCATAGCATTATTCGTTCCAGACGTTTTTGGTTCGGGGTTTCCTACTTTATAGGACTTGTAATCATCAGTTATTTATTTACATGGTTTGGAAAAGATTTATATTCCAATACGCAACTGTTATTAAAAAATGAAGATGGGGATGTCATTCAAGCTGCACCATTCAATCCGTTAATTATGCCTCCATTTGGTTCAGATAGAAGTGGATATAATTTGTTTTTTCAATTGATCATTGGAGCGAAATTTACTATCTTATTTGTTTTGGGGATTTGTCTTATTCAAATTCTAATAGGAACATTATTAGGTGGGGCTTTAGCCTATACATCATCTAAGTTGCAAAGTTTTGTTCAAAAAGTATTTAAACCTTATTTCTTCATTCCAACAGTGCTGTGGGGTATTATGTGGATGGCTCCATTAATGTTGGAAAGCCAGCAAACTGGGCTTAGCATGTCTATTATTGGGAAACAATTCTTTATCCTTTGTATCGTAACGTTACCACCGGTTATTATTTATATTAGTCAAGAAATAAATCTGTTCATGAAAAATGAATACATTATAAGTTCAGTTTTGTTAGGGGCTTCAAAATTCTATTTGTTTCGAAGGCATATTTGGCTTTACTTAAAGGAAATACTTGTTATTCTTTTCCTGCAACAGTTTGTTCAATTATTTACTTTATTGATTCATTTAGCATTTTTTGAAATTTTGATTGGCGGAAGGCGAATGTCAAGTGACTTAAAAGTGTTTTCACTTACGAATGAGTGGTCAAGTTTAATTGGATTAAATAAAAATGAATTATTAATGGCACCTTGGCTTGTACTAGCTCCGTTGTTATTTTTTACAATTTCAATATTTGTTCTACACCTTATGATTCAAGGTATAAAAGAACAGTACAATACACGCTTTATTTCTAATGATAAGAAAAAAAGTGGGGAAAGATCATCGTTTGAAGCAAAATACCAAAAGATGAAAGTTGATAAATCTTCGTTTGCTAGAATGAATCTAAACTCTATTTATAGAGAAAAAGATAATTAGGTGTGCCGCCACATGTCCATCAAGCTAAGGTCTTGAAGGGTTCTGGTGCAAAAATAAAATACAAGAGAATAAAGCACATATATTCCTAACGGAATCGTATCTTATGCTGCAAGTCCAAACAATTGATGGATGAATTCTTTCTGATTTTGGACAGACTGGTCCCGTAAATCAAGCTGCTCTTTTTTAATCATATGCATGGCTTCTACTCCAGAAAGAATGGATGTAGCTGTGTCAAAACATTTGAGCCCTAGCATAGAACGGATTCGCTTCTTTATAAAGCGATGATCTTGTTCTACTATGTTATTCAAGTACTTTTGTTGTCTAAGTTGCATACCATCAGGTATGCTTTTTTCTTTTTTCAACTGCTCAATTGCTATAGGATAAACCGGGTTCTTATCGACTGTTATAACACGTGGTTTTGAAACATGAAAAGACCGTAAAGCTTTCTTGAAAAAGCGCTTTGCAGCCTTCTGGTCTCTTGTTTTGTTTAGGAAAAAATCAATTGTGTTTCCTTTCGAATCAACAGCACGATACAGATACATCCATTGACCTTTTACTTTGATATATGTTTCATCGACTCTCCAAGAGTCATTTGTTTGTTTGAGGTGACGACGGATTCGTTTGTCCAATTCAGGACCATACTGATGAACCCAACGCATAATCGTTGTATGAGAAATGGATAACCCCCGTTCTTCTAGCATTTCCACCAAATCACGAAAACTGAGGTTGTACCGTAGGTACCATCTTACTGTTAACAAAATAATATCAGGCAGATAATGCTTCCATTTGAATACATTTTCCTTTTCCATACCAATCACGTACCCTTTTTAAAGTAATAGTAACAGTATGTCCAAGATTTATAGATTCATTGCAATTGTCCTTAAGTTTTTGCACCAGAACCAGATATAAAACAAATTTCAAATACGAAAAATCCAATAGCAGCTCGTGCATTATCCCGCATTAACGAGCAGTAAAACTCCCACCTCAAAATTCGGCTGAAGCAAAGAAGTTAGGTGTGAGGTCAACTGCCCGTAAACGCCCCGTAAACGCCCGATTGGTTCAACTAATAATCAGTGGGGGATGAACACCCCCCCCACTGATTAAAGTTTCACTTTATCATTCGATCGATTAGAAATTGTTTACGGATCATATGAAACAGAACTTATTTCTCCAAGAAATAAAGAAGAATTTATTTTGTTGTTAAAAAGAAAAAATCCTGGGATTGAAATAAAGTAAGAGAGTGGATTCATATCTACTCTCTTTATGTTACTTTGGATTTGTCATATAAGGTTGCACGTGAACGACACATAAGTCGCGGAATTTTCCTTCAGCAGTTGTGACAATTACGACTGCTCTTCCTGCACTTTTTCCAGTAATCGTTACTGTCTCACCTTTCGGATAGATGGTGATGACGTCGGAGTTCATATTTGTCCAAATAAGCTCTTGATTCTTTGCCTGCATTGGCAAAACGGAAGCTGATAAATCGGCACTTTGTCCGGTTTTTATTTTAAGCTTATTTTTCTGTATATGAATACCAATTACAGATATAACAGAAGGAGCAATTGAAATTTTGGATGGATTAGGTTGAATGTTTAAACGAGAAGCAGAAGTATTTGTAATAGGTGAAAATTTTCTTATGTGTTGTTGCTGGAAAGCTGCTAACATGTTGGAGTCCCCTTTCTGTATAAGTGCTGATACTAATACTATAAAGGAGCAGTGTTATATTAAATTTAACGAAACATAAAGAATTTGTTAAATTTGAGAAGAAGATTGTCGAACTGTAAAAAGAAAGCTCTGCTGTTGCGATAACAGCAGAGCTTTCTTTTTATAGATTATTACGGTGTTGTTTTTCAAAATCCTCAAATTTCTCTTCAACTTCTTTTGAAGGCTGTGTTAGTAAACTAACAATTACGATCACTATTAAACTAATAGCGAAACCAGGAATCATTTCATATAAGAAATCTTTTAAGAATTTAAACTGTGTCCAAATAATTACTGTGGCTGCACCTGAAATCATGCCAGCAAGTGCGCCCCATTTCGTCATACGTTTCCAATATAAGCTTAATAAAATAGCGGGTCCAAATGAAGAACCAAATCCAGCCCAAGCATATCCAACAAGAGCTAAAATCGTATCATTTTGTTTAAACGCTAATGCGCACCCGACTAAGGCGATAACAAGTACAGCCATACGACCGACAAATACAAGCTCTTTATCAGAAGCAGAACGTTTAAAGAATGTACGATATAAATCTTCTGTTATAGCACTAGAAGTAACAAGAAGCTGAGATGAGATTGTACTCATAATCGCTGCTAAAATCGCTGCTAATAAAAATCCAGTAATAAGTGGATGGAATAAAATTTTTCCAAGTTCAAGGAAAATTGTCTCTGGATTAGATAATGTCAACCCTTGTTGTGAATAGTAAGCAATACCGATCAGACCAGTAAACATAGCTCCGACAACAGAGAAAATCATCCAGCTCATACCAATTCTTCGTGCGCTTTTAATTTCTTTTACAGACGAAATAGCCATAAAGCGTACGATAATATGAGGTTGTCCAACATAACCAAGGCCCCATGCGAATAAAGAAATCATTCCTAAAGTAGAGGCACCTTTAAAAATATCTAAACGTGTTGGATCTACAGATCGAATTGTATCAAACGCAGGTCCAAGTCCGTTCGAATTCATAATTGTTACGATAGGAACAAGAATAAGAGCAATTACCATAATGATTCCTTGCACGAAGTCTGTCCAACTTACTGCTAAGAAACCACCAAATAATGTGTAAGCCACGACAACTGCTGCGACAATGAATAATCCAACATGATAGTTCATACCAAATGAATTTTCAAATAATACAGCACCTGAAACTAGTCCTGAAGCTACATAAAAAGTAAAGAAAATCATAATAACAAGTCCGGATACTAAGCGTAGCATATGAGATTTGTCGTGGAAGCGGTGTTCCAAAAATTCTGGGATAGTAATAGAGTTGTTTGCCATTTCAGAGTAGGTACGTAAGCGAGGAGCGACATAAAGCCAGTTTGCGTATGCGCCTAGTGTTAGGCCGAGCGCAATCCAACTACTACTTAATCCAACGCTAAACATTGCACCGGGTAATCCCATTAAAAGCCAACCACTCATATCGGATGCTCCAGCACTTAATGCTGTTACTGCGGGGCCTAGTGTGCGCCCGCCAAGCATATAATCTGTTAAGTTGGACGTTCGTTTGTAGGCGAAATAGCCGATTACTAACATCCCGAGCATGTAAATAGAGATAGAAGTTAAAGTTAACATCTGCGTACTCATGTAGTTCCCCTTCCTTTTGTCATGTCTTTTGATGCGTTATGCATATTTATAATCTATCATGATTATTCTGAAAAATCCATACAGAAATACGAATTTTCAGAAATGTAAGCGTTTTTTGACATCTTTTTACTTTTTTAATATATAAATTTCAGACAAAAAAACCTTAATTTTAATAGAGTATTTATTATATTTACATAAAAACACGTTGTTTTGTCAATATAATATTGAAAGAAGAGAGAAATATTTTTTTGAAAAAAGTATTGACTTGTGAAAAAAGTTAGGTCTATAATGAGTGCAACTTAAAAAAATGCAAGCGTTGATGAAGAAGAGTACACATGATGAACATGTCAGAGAGCTGATGGTTGGTGCGAATCAGTATGGAATTGATGTGGAATGGGCTTCGGAGCTTCCAAACCGAAACGAAAGAAGTAGGCTTTGGCGACATGATCTCATCGATATAAGAGACACGTATTATTTTTGATACGGCAAAGTGCGTTACATTCGTAACGAATTAAGGTGGCACCACGGGAGTACCCGTCCTTTCTATAGGATGAGTACTCCCTTTTTGTGTATAAAAAATTAAATAAGCTAAATCGTTTAAGTAAGAAGAGTACGTATATTTGGAGACGTTACAGAGAGCCGGGAGCAGGTGGGAGCCCGGTACGGTGCCATATACGGAATGGGCTTACGAGAGGTATGCTGAACAATTTCTATTCAGTAGGCAACCCGGGTTCCGCCGTTAAAAGGATAAGGTATATATTTTGTACCTGAATAAAGCGGGATGCTTTTGCGTCCAACCTGAGGTGGTACCACGGTAAATTTATCGTCCTCTACATATTTCGATATGTAGGGGACTTTTTTATTTTTCAGAGTGAGGTGAAAGGCATGATGACAAAAGAGGAATTTATGAAGCAAAAAGAACAAAGAAACACATTTTTAGTAATCGCTGAAGAAGAAGGAGATAGCATTACGCCAATTTCTTTATATAGACGTATGAAGGGGAAGAAAAAGTTTTTACTAGAAAGCTCGCAGCTTCATCAAGATAAAGGGCGCTATTCTTACTTAGGGTGTAATCCTTATGGAGAAGTGAAAAGCGTTGGTATGGAAGTCGAACGAACGACATATGGGCAAACAGAAAAGTTGCAAGCTAACGTACTGCAAGTGTTAGAAGAGGTAATCGCACCATTGCAAGTAGACAGTCCGTTCCCATTTTGCGGAGGAGCAGTTGGTTATATTGGCTATGATGTCATTCGGCAGTATGAAAACATTGGAGCAGATTTACACGATCCATTAAATATTCCAGAAGTACACCTTTTACTATATCGTGAGTCTACCGTTTACGATCATTTACGCCAAAAGTTGTTGTTTGTATATGTATGCAGGGAAGACGATTCAGCTTCTTATGAAGAAGTATACGAAAGATTGCAAGTATACAAAGAGGAAGTGTTAAAGGGAGAAGAAGCGGAAGTAAATGAAATACAATCAACGTTATCATTCACTTCGTCCATAACTGAAAAAGAATTTTGTGAAATGGTAGAAACAGCGAAAGAATACATTCGGTCCGGAGATATTTTTCAAGTTGTATTATCCCAGCGTTTGCAAAGTGAATGTATTGGAGATCCATTTGCATTATACCGGAAACTTCGAATTGCAAATCCATCACCATATATGTTCTATATCGATTTTCAAGATTATGTTGTACTTGGCTCTTCACCAGAAAGTTTACTATCAGTAAGAGACGATAAGGTGATGACAAACCCAATTGCCGGTACGAGGACGAGAGGGAAAACGAAGCAGGAAGATGAGGAAATCGAAAAAGAACTGTTAGGAAATGAGAAAGAGCGAGCAGAGCATATGATGCTTGTGGACCTAGGACGAAATGATATTGGCAGAGTAAGTGAAATTGGCTCTGTGACGATAGATAAATATATGAAAGTAGAAAAATACTCTCACGTTATGCACATTGTATCTGAAGTTTACGGAACATTGCGAAAACAAACGAGTGGATTTGACGCATTAGCGTATTGTTTACCAGCTGGTACAGTATCAGGTGCTCCGAAAATTAGAGCGATGGAAATTATTAATACGTTAGAGCATGAAAAAAGAAATGTATACGCCGGAGCAGTTGGATATATTTCATTCTCAGGAAATCTTGATATGGCGCTAGCAATTCGAACGATGGTTGTGAAAGATGAGAAAGCGTACGTTCAGGCAGGAGCGGGTATCGTCTACGATTCAGACCCGGTTGCTGAGTATGAAGAAACATTAAATAAAGCGAGAGCGCTTTTGGAGGTTATGAAATGATTGCACTTATCGATAATTATGATTCATTCACATATAACTTGTATCAACTGTTAGGCGAGTACGAGGCAGAAATTGTTGTCGTAAGAAATGATCAAATAACAATTGAACAATTAGAGGAGATGAAGCCGAAAGGAATTGTGCTATCACCAGGACCTGGGAAACCAGAAGATGCTGGAATTTGTATCGATGTTATTCGTCACTTTTATAAGAACGTTCCCATCTTAGGAATTTGTCTTGGCCATCAAGCAATCATATCCGCATTTGGAGGAAAAATTGTTAGAGCAGAGCGCATTAAACATGGAAAAACGTCGCGTGTGAAACATAACGGAACGTCAATCTTTTCGTACGTTACGCAGCCGCTAACGGCAATGCGTTACCATTCACTCGTCGCAGCGCAAAATAGTTTACCACAATGCTTTGACATACTTGCGACAGCGATGGATGACGGAGAAATCATGGCAGTTCGTCACAACTATTATCCGCTCTTCGGATTACAGTTTCACCCAGAATCAATTGCAACAGAAGAAGGCGGAAAGTTAATACGTGCCTTTTTAGCAGAAGTGAAAGAGGAGGAGAGAGTATGAACAGTTATCTTCGAAAATTAGTAGAGGGACAACATTTAACAGAAGAAGAAATGTATGAAGCGGGACTTCTTTTATTAAGTGACAACATATTGGAAAGTGAAGTTGCAGCTTTCTTAGTATTGTTGAAAGCGAAAGGCGAAACAGCAGAAGAAATATACGGTCTCGTTCGTGCTCTTCGAGAAAAGGCATTACCGTTTTCAAATCATATAAAAGGCGCGATGGACAATTGCGGAACGGGTGGTGACGGTGCACAAACATTCAATATTAGTACAACATCGGCATTTGTACTTGCCGGAGCTGGTGTAAAGGTTGCGAAACATGGAAACCGCGCTGTTTCTAGTAAAACAGGAAGTGCTGATTTATTAGAAGAACTCGGTGTAAACATAAGCTGCACGCCGGGTGAGATTGACTATTTATTAGAGAATGTAGGTATTGCCTTCTTATTCGCACCAGCGATGCATCCAGCATTAAGACGCATTATGAAAATAAGAAAAGAATTAAACGTTCCGACGATCTTTAACTTAATTGGACCGTTGACGAATCCGGTTAATTTAGAAACACAATTTGTCGGTATTTATAAGCGAGATATGTTATTGCCGGTAGCGGAAGTATTGCAGAAACTTGGCAGAAAACAAGCGCTCGTCGTAAACGGAAGTGGCTTTTTAGATGAAGCATCATTACAGGGAGAAAATCATGTCGTCGTTTTAAAAGATAATGAAATAGTAGAAATGAGTATTGATCCAGAAAAGTATGGTTTTTCAAGAGTGAAAAATGAAGAAATTAGAGGTGGGAATTCAAAAGAAAATGCAAAGATTACGCTCGGAGTATTAAGCGGAGAAAAGAGTGTCTATCGCGATACTGTTTTATTAAATGCAGGTCTAGCCCTTTTCGCAAATGGAAGAGCAGAAACGATTGAAGAAGGAATTATACTAGCGGCACATAGCATTGACTCTGGAAAAGCATTAGCCAAACTAAACTTATTAATTGCAGCAAGCCATGAAAAATTAGAAAGGGTGAATTAAAATGGGGACGATTTTAGACAAAATTGTAGTGCAAAAGAAAGTAGAAGTTGCGGAGTTATATGAAACATATTCACCAGTGAAAGAAAAAAGGAAAACACACTCACTTGTAAAAGCTTTAGAGCAGTTTACTGTAATAGCAGAGGTAAAGCGAGCGTCTCCATCAAAAGGCGATATTAATTTACACGTTGATGTGCCAAAACAAGTGAAAACATATGAAGAATGCGGTGCTGGAGCAGTTTCGGTTTTAACAGACGGTCAATTTTTTAAAGGGTCGTTTCACGACTTACAAACGGCAAGAGCAGAAAGTAACATTCCGCTTTTATGTAAAGATTTTATAATCGATAAAATCCAAATTGATAGAGCGTATGAAGCTGGTGCAGATCTTATTTTATTAATTGTTGCAGCATTGTCAAAAGAGAAATTAAACGAGCTTTATAACTACGTGCTAGAAAAAGGATTAGAAGCGATTGTTGAAGTTCATGATGAACAGGAATTAGAAATTGCAATCCGATTAAATCCGCACGTTATCGGTATTAACAACCGTAATTTAAAAACATTTGAAGTAGATTTAAGCCAAACTGAAAAGCTCGGAAAACGGCTGAATGAGGAAAACCTACTTTGGATTAGTGAAAGCGGCATTCATTCAAAAGAAGATATCATTCGCGTCAAACGAGCTGGTGCAAAAGGCGTATTAGTCGGAGAAGCGCTTATGACATCATCTTCTATAAGTAACTTTTTCGAAGACTGTAAGGTGAGCATATGAAAGTGAAGATTTGCGGCATCACTGATATGGAAACAGCGCAAAGTGCGTGTGAATATGGCGCAGATGCAATCGGATTTGTTTTTGCAGAAAGTAAACGCCAAATCACTCCAGGGCAAGCGAAAGAAATTATTGGGGAAATTCCAGCCCACGTTTTCAAGGTCGGTGTTTTCGTAAATGAATCAGTAGAAGTGATCCAGAAAATTGCAGAGGAGTGCGGGTTAACGCATGTGCAACTACATGGGGATGAAGACAATGATCAAATCGTAAGATTGAATATTCCGTCTATAAAAGCGGTAGGAGTAGCTTTAGAGAAAGATATTGAATGTGCGAAAAAATACGATACAGATTATTTGTTATTTGATAGCCCGAAAGAAAAGTTCCACGGAGGAAACGGAAAGACATTCTCATGGGAGTTACTTGCACATATGCCAAAAGCATTGCGAGAGAAAACGATATTAGCTGGCGGATTAAACATCCTTAATATAGAAGAAGCAATTCGAACCGTTCAGCCATATATGATCGATGTGAGCAGCGGAGTAGAGACAGAAGGAAAGAAAGATTTGGAGAAAATAAAACAATTTATTAAAAAAGCGAAGGAGTGTTCCAAATGAATTATGCATATCCAGATGAAAAAGGGCATTACGGTATATACGGAGGACGATACGTTCCAGAAACGTTAATGCAATCCGTATTAGAACTAGAAGAAGCATATAAAGAAGCGATGCAAGATGAAGCGTTTCAAAAGGAATTAGATCATTATTTACAAACGTACGTTGGAAGAGAAACACCGCTTTATTTCGCTGAAAATATGACGAAGTATTGCGGCGGAGCAAAGATTTATTTGAAACGTGAAGATTTGAACCATACGGGAGCTCATAAAATTAACAATACAATCGGTCAAGCACTTCTTGCGGTAAGAATGGGTAAGAAGAAAGTTGTCGCTGAAACAGGAGCAGGACAACACGGAGTTGCAACAGCTACTGTATGTGCACTTTTCGGTTTAGAATGCGTCATCTTCATGGGAGAAGAAGATGTGAGACGACAAAAATTAAACGTGTTTCGAATGGAATTACTCGGAGCAAAAGTAGAAAGCGTTGCGGCAGGTAGCGGCACGTTGAAAGATGCGGTAAACGAGGCGCTTCGTTACTGGGTTTCACATGTACACGATACGCACTACATTATGGGATCAGTTCTCGGGCCACATCCATTCCCGCAAATTGTTCGTGATTTCCAAAGTGTAATTGGGAAAGAAACGAAAAAGCAATACGAAGCGTTAGAAGGAAAATTACCAGAAGCAGTCGTTGCTTGTATTGGCGGTGGTAGTAATGCAATGGGAATGTTTTATCCGTTCGTACACGATGAAGAAGTTGCTCTTTACGGTGTTGAAGCAGCTGGAAAAGGTGTTCACACAGAAAAGCACGCAGCCACTTTAACGAAAGGAAGTGTCGGTGTTTTACACGGATCGATGATGTACCTTCTGCAAAATGAAGAAGGGCAAATTCAAGAAGCACACTCTATTTCGGCAGGGCTGGATTACCCAGGTGTTGGGCCAGAACATAGCTTGCTAAAAGATATTGGCCGCGTTTCTTATCATTCCATTACAGATGAAGAAGCGTTAGAAGCATTTCAATTATTAACGAAAAAAGAAGGGATTATCCCGGCATTAGAAAGTTCACATGCTGTTGCATACGCTTTAAAACTAGCGCCGCAAATGAAGAAAGACGAAGGACTTGTCATTTGTTTATCCGGCCGCGGTGATAAAGATGTAGAGAGTATAAAACGTTATATGGAAGAGGTGTAAAAAATGGGAGTAGAAAAAATTATAGCAGCGTTTGAAAATGGCAAGAAAGCATTTATTCCGTATGTAATGGGCGGAGATGGTGGACTTGAAAAGTTAAAAGAAAGAATTCGTTTTCTTGATGAAGCAGGAGCAAGCATCGTTGAAATTGGTATCCCATTTTCAGATCCAGTCGCAGACGGTCCAACTATTCAAAGGGCAGGAAAAAGAGCATTAGATAGCGGTGTAACATTGAAAGGTATTTTTCAAGCATTAATAGAGGTGAGGCAAGAAGTTCAAATTCCATTTGTACTTATGACATATTTAAATCCAGTACTCGCATTCGGAAAGGAACGTTTCATTGAGAGCTGTCTTGAAGCAGGGGTGGACGGTATTATCGTTCCAGACTTACCGTATGAAGAACAAGACATTATTGCACCGCTCCTTCGCGTGGCGAATATCGCTTTAATTCCACTCGTTACCGTAACGAGCCCTATTGAACGAATCGAAAAAATTACGAGTGAATCACAAGGATTCGTCTACGCCGTTACAGTAGCGGGCGTAACGGGAGTACGTCAAAACTTTAAAGATGAGATTCGTAGTTACTTAGAAAAAGTAAAAGCACACGTCCACTTACCAGTAGTCGCAGGATTCGGTATTTCAACACGAGAGCAAATTGAAGAAATGATTACAATATGTGACGGCGTTGTCGTTGGAAGTAAAGTCATTGAGCTGTTAGAAAATGAAAAGCGAGAAGAAATTTGTGAGTTAATACATGCAGTAAAAGAAACAGAAGAGGCTTAAGTCTCTTCTGTTTCTTTTGTGTAATAAATGTTAAAATATACAGAAAATACTTATAACTTAGAGGGTGAGAAGGCATGCTAAGACGTAAACTATTATATCTTCTTTTAACTGTACCATTATACGCTTGGCTCATTAGCATGACGAAAATAGAGTTGATGGCTCTGTTTTTAGGATATGTATTCATCTTTTCCCAATTAAATCGAATACAAGAGCAATCTATTTTAGAAGTATGTATATTTTCGGTTAGTATAGAACTATTTAGTATCGTTTCGATTGTATTATTAAGTGAATTATTCCAATGGATCCATTCATTTGAATTAATAAAACTTGGGAATATTGTATTGCAAGTAATATGTGCTTATATTGTGTTTGTTGTGCTAGAAAAAATGATTGGACAGCAGACGGTTTTTCAGGATAAAAGATAAAATATTAGTTATTCAAAAAAGGAGCCAAGCGGCTCCTTTTTTAAATCTGTTATAAAAATAATTGAAAATCATAACATCTGTTATATAATAGTTAAAAATTGCAATTTTTACGAAAAGAGATGATAGCATGGCCATATTGTTGGCACTTATCCCGATTATGATGATTTTTATTTGTTTGTTTTTGTTTAAACAAACGTCATTAAGAGCCTCATTAATCTCTTATACCGTTTCTGTCGGAATCGTTTTACTCTCGCCAACGTTTCAATTAGGGATAAGTGAAACTGTACACGCAACAATTAAAGGGTGGTTAATTTGTTTCATTGTCGGATACGTTTTATTTTTCGGTATTTTTTTATTTCACCTCATGAACAAAATGGGATACATCGATCAAGTAGCACGATTTCTAGAACAAGTCACGCGCGATCGATTATTGCAAATGCTTCTTATGTGTTTTGGTATTTGTCCACTTATTGAATCAGTGAGTGGATTCGGAATTGGTTTTATGGTCGCAGCACCTATTTTTCTTTCGCTCGGTTATAAACCGTTTCAAGCTGTGCTACTATCGTTTATCGGTTTACTTGCAAGTTCATGGGGCGCAATGGCAACGGGTACGATTATCGGTTCTCAGCTTATTAACATGCCGCTCACAACTCTTGGTACAAATACAGCATTATTAAGCATCCCGATTTTCGCATACTTTATCTTCCTTTCTTTATACGTTGTCGGTGGCTGGCAGGCAGTTATAGAAAAGTGGAAGGAAGGAGTAGGATTCTTTCTATTATTTTCTCTCGGAATCTATCTTTCTAACGCATACGTAAGTGTTGAACTAGCAGGGATATTAAGTTCTATCGTTACCATTTCATTTGGTTTTTTAATCATTAAGTTAAAAGGAAAAGATGAGCAAAACCTTTTAACAGAACATGCGGCGGCTACGGAGAGAGAAGTATCGATTATAAAAATTATTAGCCCTTATATATTCTTAACAGTTTGTATTTTACTTTCTCGCCTCGTTCCAGCATTACATGATTTTCTTAGGTCATATGCAGTTCTCGATTTAAAATCATATTCTTACAAACTAGAGCTACTATATTCGCCAGGATTTTGGCTCGCCATGACTTGTTTATTTACAATTATTTTCTTCCGCATTCCATCTAATGTTATTAAACAATCACTCTCGCAAACGATAAAACAATGGATTCCTTTCGCTATTACAACGACGATGTTCATTGCAATTTCAGAACTAATGGGCGCATCTGGTATGCATTCATTACTCGCAAAAACAGCTGGTGAAACCTTTGGTACCTTTTTCGTTTTCGTTGCTCCATTCATAGGCGGAATTGGCGGTTTTTTAACTGGTAGTAACGCAGGATCAAATGCGATGTTTATAAAGCTACAAATGCAAACAGCCCAAAACGTAGCACTCCCGTGGCAATACGTCACAACGCTCCAAAACACCGCATCATCAGTAGCGACAATCGCTTGTCCATCACGGATTACACTAGGCGCGTATTTATGCAATATCCCGTATCGTGAAAATGAACTATTAAAGAAGACGACGTTAATGATTTTTGGTGCGGTGTTACTTGTAGTAGTGGAAGTTTTCTTTTGGTATATATTGAGAAATTAAAAATCCTCCTAACATAGGAGGATTTTCTTTATGACTGGATAATGTTTTAAATATGAAAAGCTTCTACTAAATGAATAGGAGATGAAAGGTATGCCCTTAAAAAACTACGGTGTATTAAAAGGTACAGTTATACAATCTAAGATTGGAAAAGGCAAAACACCTCATTATCAAGTTCATTTACAAGGTGAAGCAGGAGTAGATTATCGCATTGCAATTAACGTGAAATCGCAAAGTTATCCATCGGAAGTTTTATATTTTGCGAGCGACGATATTCGATCAGAGGCGATTCATATTTTACCGACATTACCGTTCGGTTTTACAGAAATAAAAAATAATGAACCGAAAATAGCTTTAGATTATGTAAGAGGTAATTTATTTGATTCAAAGCAAATGATTCCTTTACCTGCTGAAAAAGCAGGAGTTGATAATGATTTAAATGAAAAGATAGAGCGTTATATAAAGCGAGCAATAGAAGAAAAGGCGATTATTTATGCGTTTGGTGAAAGGTGGGGACCAGAAGAAAAGGTTCCGGATTCGTATTTCCACTTTACACCTGGAAACGGTATACACGATATTCATATGAATCAAGGGAATGTAGAGAAATGGCAAGGTGATGATGGCAAATGGCAAGACGGTGGGATATTGATTCACTTTGAGAAGAAGGAAGAGTGGATTGGTATTTTTCTTGCCTTTCAGTCACAGTCATGGTGTACGGATGAAGAAGGGCATGCTCGTGTTCCGGTTGAGCATTGTGATTATAAGAGAAATAATTGATGGGAAGAGGGCGTTCACAATGAACGCCCTCCTCTTATTTTATAAAACACAAAACTCACAAGTGTAGAAATACAAGAGAAAAGAAGCGCCACACTAGAAAATGCGATGAGATACATATTATACTTCATCATTTTTCCGATGAGTTGGTTACTATCGTACTGAAAAAGTCCTGCAATTATATTGAATAAAAATAACATGATAAACATGACGATAACACCGTCTATTGATCCTTTAATGTCGGGTTTACTTAAAGCGATATGTGCAGAAATACAAATAGCGATAAATAAAAATAACCAAAATGAAGGATTCAATAAATTGTTAAATGTAAATAAGCTTTTCAATAATACAAATGTCGATAGTAGCATGTTTTGGATCATGTCTAAGTTAATAGAAGTCGATGCAACAGTTTTTTCCAGATTCGTATTAAATAAATAATATGACTCTGGTACGAAATAGCGCATTAAAAGTATTAAGGCAGTAATACCAGAAATAATAGGACCGATGCCGATAAAGAAATTACCGATTCGTTGATATACGCTTTTTTGATTGTATTGATGTTGGACGTAACCTAAAGCTCCTTGACTTGTATCTGTCGGGAAGAACTGCGTTGCTACAATTTTATGGCGGAATAATAGACACATAATTGCATGTCCAAGTTCATGAATAGGAACACCAATCCACGCAGTCAAAAGAAAGCCTTTCCTACCAAAAGCTCTCGACCAATACGTTCGTGTGAGAGATTCTAAATAACCTAATATAAATCCAATTACAATGATGACACCAATTAAAGAAAATAATTGGATCACGCTTGTAAGGAGTGTTTGAAAAATCGAGTTTACAAATTCCACTGTCTTCATCCAATCTGTTTAAAGTTTCACTTTATTTGCTCTGTTTCATAATACCATTATTTTTCTATAATACTAGCACACATAGTTTCGTTTAAAAGAAGGATTTCATATTCTTTTTCTTGTAGTCATGTTTTATGTACAAAGTCATATATTGAATTTGTAACACCCTATAAGGTATATGCTTAAGGAGGGATGAGAGAATGAAATGTCCGGCATGTAATACTGAAAATGCAGCGGAAGCAAGGTTTTGCGGGAATTGTGGACATTCGTTAACGGAAGAAGTGGTAGCGAGTGGTGGGCAGGAAGAAGGGCAGCTATCGCGCCCGGCACGAGTAAAGGAAACTCGTCCGAATGAAACGGTAGAGCAAGCGAAACAATTTGCAAGTGGCTATTTTCAGTTCTTTAAAAATGCTTTTAAATCACCATCGGCCATTATGGAAAGTGGAAATATTGAAGTGCGAAATGGAATTGTAAGTCTTGTGCTTATTTGTTTTTTAGGAGCGTGTATTTTTTATAGAATGATGAGCGCAGCGGCGACTGTTACGAGGACATTAGTGCCAGATGTATCTACTCCTACTTTCTTTGGAGAATCTGTAATGGTCTTTTTCTTTTTATTAATTTTAACTTTATTTGTCGGATTTATTATTTTTGTAAGTGGTAAGATGATGAAATCATCTTTTTCTTTTCTTGAAGCATTCGGTATATGGGGGACGATAGCGACGCCAGCTATTGCTATACTAGTTCTTTCTTTTCTTTTTAGTTTTTTATTAATCTTTTTCTTACCAATATTACTATGGATAGCTACAACGTATATGGTAATTAGTATAATTGTAGCTATATTAAAACTAGACAACGGCGGATTAGATCCTGTGTACACACTTATTATCGCAAATGTTTTAATCGGAATTGCAACGTTTATCGTGTTTTGGTCTTACATTAAAACGATAATCCAAACCTTTATCGGGGGATTAACAGGCTTCTAACGAAAAGGTGGTTGAACGGATGAATGTATGCACAAAGTGCGGGACTCATTTTGAAGACAGTGTGCAATTTTGTCAAAACTGCGGGACGAAGAGGCGGGATCCTGTAGTAAAGAAGCAGAAAATGAGCAAAGGGACAATAATTGGAATTACACTTTTAACATTTTTTATTATAGTATTGGGCGGATTATATGCGTATGGATCTTCATATTACTCACAATCATCGCAAGTAGAGAGAATTATTACTGTTTTACAAGAGAGGGACGGGGAGAAATTAGCTGAGATCACCACGGCAGATGATCCAGCCGTTATTGTCACAAGAGAGAGTGTAACGCCTCTATTTTCATATATAAAAGAAAATCCATCTTACAGCCCTTTCCGAACGAGAAAGCATTGCCTTTAGGCATGGGATGAAAGTGAGGTTGGATACGGAGTACCACTAAAAATCGCAAGGTTCGTGGTACTTTAAGTATCCAAAATATAGGGAGTTTCTTCGAGTCTTTTTGTTGTAATTTTTCGAAAGTAAATGATACATTGTAACTAGAATCAATGATGATAGCAGTACGTTTCAAAGTGTTTGAGAGGAAAATCTCCTCACCTCATGTAGTTGTAAAGTTTATGGACACGTTCTCATTTTGTTTCTATTGCTAGAAATGTATCAAATGCACGATGTTGAAAATCAAAAAACAAGGGGATGAAACGCATGTCACAGACCCTAACAGTGAAAGTGAAATTGATTCCAACAAAAGAGCAAATCCGTTTATTAGAACAAAGTAGTCATGAATATATCAAAGTTATAAATACACTTGTATCGGAAATGGTTAAAGCAAAGACAAGTACGAAAAAAAGCACAAAAGATATTGAAGCAAATATCCCAAGTGCGGTGAAGAATCAAGCAATCAAAGACGCGAAAAGT
This sequence comes from Bacillus sp. DB-2, assembly GCF_003315125.1. Lineage (NCBI taxonomy): Bacteria > Bacillati > Bacillota > Bacilli > Caryophanales > Bacillaceae > Bacillus > Bacillus sp. DB-2. The sequence goes on from NZ_QNRN01000012.1 coordinate 150,963, forward strand.
TTGTTTGCTACAAAAGTAAAGAAAAGCAATTATAAAATCATTCCGATTTTAAAGAGGCCTGTTTGTATATGGAACAATCAAAATTATTCGTTTGACGCCACTCATATTTCAATCCCGTTTAAGGTAAATGGAAAGGCCACTCGTTTAAAGGTCCGAGCTTTATTAATCGATAAAAACAATCGCAATTTGGATTTGCTAAAACATAAGTTAGGTACACTTCGCATCACAAAGAAATCGAATAAGTGGATGGCCCAAATATCTGTCATGGTTCCTACAAATGAAAGAGCAGGGACGAAAATTTTAGGAGTAGACCTAGGCCTCAAAGTCCCTGCGGTAGCGATTACAGATGATGACAAGGTTCGTTTCTTTGGAAATGGTAGGCAAAACAAATATAGGAAGCGTAAGTTTCGTAGTGTGCGTAAGAAGTTAGGAAAAGACAAAAAAGTGAATGCGATTCGGCGATTGGATGATAAAGAACAAAGATGGATGCAAGATAAAGATCATAAAATAAGTCGTGAAATTATTAATTTTGCGATTGCAAATCATATTTCTGTCATTCGATTAGAACAATTAACGAATATAAGACAGACGGCAAGAACAAGCCGTAAAAACGAAAAAAACCTACACACTTGGTCATTCTATCGTTTATCACGATTTATTGCATACAAAGCAGCATTAGTTGGTATTCAGGTTGAATATGTGAATCCGGCTTATACAAGTCAAAGCTGTCCGAAATGTGCTGAAAAGAATAAGGCACAAGACAGAAAATACAAGTGTCCATGTAGGTTTGAGACACATCGTGATATCGTTGGGGCGATGAATATTCGCTATGCAACTGTGATTGATGGTAACAGTCAATCAGCCTAAGCACCTATATGGTCTGGTTTAGGAGGGGCAATGAGATGCCCTCATCTTGAAGGCTGTTCAAAACAGAAATGGACTGCGAACGTTTAGTCATTCAAGAATCCCACCCGTAATTCCATAAGGATTCGGGCTTGCGACTTTAGTCGTGGGAGTCTCAAGTGAATGAATTGAACGAATATTTGAGGCAAGGTGAAAAACGAGGGGATGGAATAGAAAGAGCAGATTTTTCTTTAACGAAAGACGGGAAGTATTTCTTTTTATTTGATCGGTATAAATTGAAAGCGAAGACGTATTATACGACGTTGCTTTCAAACGAAAGATATGCAAGCGTATTTTTTAAAACAGTCTTGGTACAGAGAAAATCCGTATTTTACAGGAACGTTAACGAGTGTGGAATCTTATAATGTTGAACTGATTAAATCAAGAGAATAGAGTGCATGAAAAAGGTACAGTGTATATTACTGTACCTTTTCTATGGTTGTTTAGCTGGACCAGGATCCCTTGAGAAAAAGATGTGAAAGAGGAATGTGACTTTACTTGCTCCTCCTGATGTACTTGCTTGCACATCAGATAAAGAACTAGACGTTAAAGCAGCTTCAGAACGAGGGGGAACGACTATTTTGAGTGCATCATCTGATTCTGATGATATAGTAACCGTTATTGTATCCTCAGAAAAGTTCACAATTTTAACAGTACCAACTGGGAAGATGGATTTGCGAGCGTGTGAGGCAGAAGCAAAGCGAGTCGATTTCCAAATAGTTTGTGAGAAAGTGTCATTATCAGATAACCAAGCACGTGCACTGTATAAAGTTACACTAACGGTAAACTCTTGTTCAAGCGGGAGGGCGGGTCCCGGTTCTATCGGTTCCTCTGGAAGCTGGACGAGAAGGCCGGCGCACATGTATATTTCACCTACTTTCAATAGTTGCTGTTATAGCATATTAAACATCTTGTTTATAAGACACGACGGATACCTATTAAGGCATAGTTTTGTGCACCAAACTTGTAGATTAAATTCTTTTTCTTTACAATTTAAGTAGGTGTTATTTCTATAAAATATGGAAATCGTAAAGAGTATGTAAAAAAGAAGGAGTGGTAAAGTGAACTATGTCATTATTGGCGGAGATGCCGCTGGTATGAGTGCAGCAATGCAAATTGTTAGAAACGATGAAACTGCAAATGTTGTAACGTTAGAAAAAGGTGAAATCTATTCATACGCTCAGTGCGGATTACCGTATGTGATTAGTGGTGTTATTGCTTCTACTGAAAAGTTAATTGCACGCGATGTAAAGACGTTTCGTGATAAATATGGAATTGATGCGAAAGTACGTCATGAAGTAACGAAAGTAGATACGGAAAAGAAAATTGTGTATGCGGAGCATACGAAGACAAAAGATGTATTTGAATTTCCGTATGACCGTTTATTAATTGCGACTGGAGTGCGTCCTGTTATGCCAGAATGGGAAGGGCGAGATTTGCAAGGCGTTCATCTTTTAAAAACAATTCCGGATGCTGAGCGCATATTAAAAACGCTAGAAACGAATAAAGTTAAGGATGTAACTATTATTGGCGGCGGTGCAATTGGTCTAGAGATGGCAGAAACATTTGTAGAACTAGGAAAGAAAGTAAGAATGATTGAGAGAAACGATCATATTGGCACAATTTATGATGCGGATATGGCGGAATATATACATAAAGAAGCAGATAAACATAATATTGAAATTTTAACAAATGAAAATGTAAAAGCGTTTAAAGGAAAAGAGAGAGTGGAACAAATTGAAACAGATAAAGGTACGTATAAAACAGATCTCGTTTTAGTATCTGTCGGTGTACAGTCAAATACTGATTTTCTTGAAGGGACAAATATACGTAAAACTCATAAAGGTGCAATTGAAGTAAATGCTTATATGCAAACGAATGTACAAGACGTATATGCAGCAGGGGATTGTGCAACGCATTACCATGTAATAAAGGAAATTCATGACCATATCCCGCTTGGAACGACTGCGAATAAACAAGGGCGACTTGCTGGACTCAATATGGTTGATAAACGAAGAGCGTTTAAAGGCACTCTCGGCACAGGCATTATTAAATTTATGAATCTGACGCTCGCAAGAACAGGTTTAAATGAAAAAGAAGCAAAAGGGCTAAACATCCCGTATAAGACGGTCAAAGTAGATTCAACAAATATGGCAGGCTATTACCCGAGTGCTTCGCCACTTCACTTGAAATTACTATATCACGCCGATACGAAACAATTATTAGGCGGACAAGTAATTGGAGAAGAAGGTGTAGATAAACGTATTGATGTTATCGCAATGGCACTTTTCAATAAAATGAGTATTCACGATTTAGAAGATGTCGACTTAAGTTACGCACCACCATATAACAGCGTTTGGGATCCAATTCAACAAGCAGCAAGGAGAGCGGAATAGCACTTTTTTAAGTGCTATTTTTTTTGTGAAAGGGGAATAAATAAAGTTTCACTTTATTGTGAATATACCGTTCACCCTTGAAAACATAGTGCGTATCGCTTATATTGTCATATAGTATTTATTTTTTAATAAAGCAATGAACGAACCAGGGGGCACAGTATGGCAATTAACATGAATACAATCGAAGAATGGATTGCTGAATCAAATGCAAGAAACGAAGAAGACTTAGGAAACGTTGTTGAAGAGATGAAAGAAGTATGTGTCGGACTTGATAACGCGACATTAATTTATACGAAAAACGTATTTTGTTTCGGTAAGAAAGTAGAAGTATTGTTCTTCTTCCAAGATCACGTCGTTATCGGAGAAGAGAAGGAAGAGTATATTGAGATTGAAAAATTAAAGTATGATAACATTACAAATAGCAACTTAAAAACAAATGACAAAAATACAACGTTAGAATTAAAGTTTGCTAATGGACAATCTATCAATTTAGATAGTTTAAATGATAACTACGGTACGAAAAATTGGTTATTTGCGAGACAAATTAAGAGTATTTTTAAAGTAATCTAGTGAAAAAGCAGGCCTCAAAGGGGGCTGCTTTTTTAGGTTGTAGATAAAGAAACAAGTGCTGATAATACTTCAGGGTATAAGTAACGATTTCGAACAAATGTTTCCTAAAAGTAAATGAAATGGTATTAAGTTTTAACGTTAGATTTATAATGCCTGGAATAATGAGTGAGTAGAGTTTATTAAATAAAAAAATAAAATTTCATAGGTTATATATATCTGAAAATTTATTTAAAAATAATTTTCTAAAGATATTGCAATTTCTTTATATTTTGTATATACTAAATTTTGTAAGCTATAAAATTGAATATAAAGATTAATTCTTATTAAGAGAGGTAGAGGGACTGGCCCTATGACACCTCAGCAACCTTGTGTTTAAAAGAAGGTGCTAATTCCTGTAGGATGTATATCCTAAAAAATAAGAAGAAGTATTTTTAATAAAAAAACCCTTCTCCTTATTTAGAGAAGGGTTTTTTATTAGCGTCTTTTATTATTACCATAAATACTATAAAAATGATAAAAAAGAGATATATGTACAATTAATTCATATTATACACATGCGTTTAATGTGTATTGGTGGCGTATTCAAATTCATAAAACTATTTATTTATTGAAAGGAGGTGAAAAAATGGAAAAGTACTTAGAATCAATTCTTGAAGAATTAGAAACAAATAGTAAAGAAGAGTTGTCATTAGAAGATGCAACAGCAATGCATTCTTTAGCCTTCGTATTAGCGGGTGAAATGACATCTATGTAGTGTTGTATCTTCTAAGTGAAGGGAGGTGAAAGAAATGGAAAAGTACTTAGAATCAATTCTTGAAGAAGTAGAAACAAATAGTAAAGAAGAGTTGTCATTAGAAGATGCAACAGCAATGCATACTTTAGCCTTTGTATTAGCGGGTGAAATGACATCTATGTAGTGTTGTATCTTCTAAGTGAAGGGAGGTGAAAGAAATGGAAGAGTACTTAGAATCGATTCTTGAGGAAGTAGAAACGAATAGTCAAGAAGAATTGTCATTAGAAGATGCAACAGCAATGCATACTTTAGCCTTTGTATTAGCGGGTGAAATGACATCTATGTAATCAATTGAGATTTACATAAATTCATAAATTATCATAAGCCACATCATAAGGAGAGTTTTAGGTGTGTTGTGGCTTACGATGTTTAAGAAATTAATATCAATAAATTGTTAAAATAAGGAATGGAAGGTGATAGGGAATGGCTGATATTTTAATGCTTGTATCAGGGAGACATTATGTAGAAAATGAGGTGTTCCAAGTAGAAAATCATTATTTATCTTTTGGCGCTGCAGTTTTAGAGAAGCATAATTATGACGTCAAAGTATATGATTTTAATTTGAACCCTCAAGAATATAATATTCAAGATTTGATTAATGAGAAGCCCAAACTAATTATTGTATTTACACATCTAAATAGTTATGATTGGGAACCTAACAAAAAATTAATTGAATTAATAAGTAAAGAAGAGGCTTTTAAAGAGACACATCTCTCTCTTTGGATCCAAAGCCCAAATCATTTTCATGAATATCTTATAGATGGAATAGTAGATTCTCTATATTTAGGTAATATTGGTGAAGAACAATCAATTGTGAGATATGTCAGTAGTGTTTTGGAGAATTGTGTGAAAGATTCTCCAGCCACTGTATTTTTACAAAATGGATCTATTAAAATTAATAAGCCATTACCATTATCAAGCCAAGAAGAATTGAATGAGCTACCTTACTACAAAAGATATCAATTTGAAAACTTAAAGAAAGAAAAGAAGCCATTCAACAATTTACTATGTCTTATTCGAAGTAGCTATGGATGTTATGGGAAGTGTACGTTTTGTCAGGTCCAGTCCTTCGCAGATTTTTACGAACGTTATAATTGGAGAATTATGTCACCAGGGCGCGTAGTAGATGAGATAGAAAATGTAAATAAAGAGTATGGTGTGAAATTTTTTTACTTTGGTGATCCACTATTTATTGGACCAGGAAAAAAGGGGAAAAAATACGCAAAAGAAATTGCGCGAGAAATTATGAGGAGAAATATAGATGTCAAATTTTTCCTTTACGCGCGTGCTGATACTGTAGATGACGAAACAATCAAAATACTAAAAGAAGCAGGATTAACTACCATACTGTTAGGCTTAGAATCATTTAGCCAAACGCAATTAAACAGATATACCAAAGGAACAAAAGTAAAAACTAATATGCGAGCGATTGATATTTGTAAGAAATATGATATATATATACATCCTGGATTTATATTATTTGATGCTGAAACAACCATTGAAGAACTAGAAGAAAATATTGTGAATCTTAAAGAAATTTGTAAGACTAAAGGATGGCTATTTTCTAAACCTGAAAAATTGATAGGTGGGGTGCTTTTTGTTACTGAAGGAACACCATCCCATCTTGAATACACAAAAAAGGGATTTCTGTATAACCAAAGTGCTGAACATATTGAAAATGTTGATAAACATGCTCTAAAGCGAAATCATAGCGAAGCTTTTATTTATCAAAATTCTAAATTGGCTACAATTGCTCATGCATGTGGACTTGTTCGAGGTGAAATAGGACGCCAAATATTAATTAATCAAAAATATAGAACTAGTTGCTTAAAGCGAATTTCTGAAAATCCAAATCATCAACAATCTCATGAAGAGTTAAAGAAATTAATAGAGTGGAATAAATACCTAGCTAAATTTACAGTAGAAACTTTAAGTTATATAGTCGAACAACTAAAAGATGAAGAAGAACACGAAATAAAACAATTTGAAGTTTTAGATAGTGTATGGGAAAGCTTCATGAAATATAATACGTATTTTCTTGGAAAAGAAAAAGCTCTTATACATAGCTTAGAAAAATATCAAGAGATAAAAAGAGAATATGTAACTAATTAAAACAATGGTTACATGGGGTGAAGTTTATGAAAAAGTATATAGCTTATTCAAAAATAGGAATAAAGCAACAGTTAGTATATAAAGGTGATCTTTGGCTAAATGTATTTGGGATGATAATAGCCTTTGTCCTTTGGATCTTTTTTTGGAAGGGATTATATCAAGGAAAAGAACAAATCGATGGAATTTCAATTAGTCAGATGATTACGTATATGGCAATATCATATGCAATATTAATTCCACAATTACATAGTATGCGAATGCGACATCCATTTAATGAGAAAATTAGAAATGGGAATATTGTCTTTGATATTTTAAGACCAGGTAATTTTATAAGGAAACTTTTTTTTGAAAGAATAGGTACAGTTTTAATCTTCTTTTTCTTTATTGTACTTCCAATTTATAGTTTTGTAGTGTTTTTAAGTACTGGGTATATCCCGGAAGCTAAAGTATTCTTATCTTTTTTAGTAGCTACAATAATTAGTATACTTGTAGGTTTCTTTATTAATATTAATTTTTGTCTGCTTATGATGAAATATGTTGAAACAAGTGGAGTTTGGGTACTTTTTAATTCACTGACGTTTTTTTTGGGAGGAATGCCTTTTCCAATTTGGATATATCCAGAAAAAATACAATATGTAATACAACTATTACCACTTAAATTTTTATACTATGTTCCAACAAGTATATTTAATGGAATTATATCGCAAGAGGACGTACTTTCAGAATTAGTGACAGGATTTATATGGATAGTAGTGTTATATATTACAAATATAATTTTATGGAGAGTAATGTTTAAAAAGTTGATAATTCAAGGGGGATAGTAATGTGAGGTATCATTTAAGGTTGTTTTTTACATTGAAACTAGCTCACTTGAAAGGCCGATTTTCATTTCATTTTAACTTTATACTTGAGCTGATAGGGGTATTTTCGTCAGTAAGTGTTTGGTTATTTGGCATAAAATTTGCGATGGTTAAGTATGGAACAATTGGAGGGTGGGAATTTTCGGAAATATTGTTATTGATTTCATTATTCTATATGTCATGGGCAATAGCCTCGATTTTTTGTATTCATGTGGCAACTTTAATTTTTGAAGTAAGAGATGGCAATTTTATAAAATACTTAATTCGTCCAATTTCACCACTTTATTATTATATTTCAAGTAATTTACCCATAAGTACGATTGGTGTTGCTTTATCCTCTATCATTATGTTTATATGGGGAGCTTTATCTATAGGTATAAATTTTACAATAATAGATGTTATTTTCTTAATATATAGTACTATCGGTGGAGCAGCTACAATTGCAGGTACATTTATTTTAAACTCTAGTATGGCTTTTAAACAAATAGATACTACTGAAACATTTGAGAATACAATTGGGGTATCAAAAGAAATGAGTAGATTTCCACTGTTGATATATCCTTGGTATCTGAAATGGATTCTTGTTTTATTAATCCCATATGGGATAGTAGCGTACATACCGATTCACTTTATATTAGGAAAACAATTGGTAGATTTTCCCGATATATTAATTGGTATATCTCCAGGATTGGGTTTTTTCTATTTAATATTCACATGGAAAATATGGAATTTAATGTTACGAAAATACGATGCAACAGGATCATAGTATAAAAGAGGAGTGTGTTACTATGAAGGTCATTCAAGTGAAGAACTTGAGTAAAAGCTATAAGGTACCAAAACCCACAACCAATAAAATTGAAAAAGCAATGAGTTTATTTTATAGAAAGTATAATCAAATTGATGCTGTCAAAAATATTAGTTTTGATATTGAACAGGGAGAAATAGTTGGTTACATTGGGAAAAATGGGGCAGGAAAGTCTACGACTATTAAGATGTTAACAGGTGTTTTAATGCCATCAAACGGTGCTATTGAGATTAATGGTTTTGACCCTTACATTGACAGAAGAAAAATATCATCAGAAATTGGAGTTGTTTTTGGTCAAAGGACACAACTTTGGTGGGACCTTCCTCTTATAGATTCTTTCAAACTTTTAAGAGATATATATGGAATATCGGAACAAGAATTTAGAAGGAAAATATCACAATTTGATGATGTTTTAAACTTGCAGTCGCTTTTAAATAAGCCGGTTCGTCTTATGAGTCTTGGCGAAAGAATGCGCTGTGATATAGCAGCTAGTTTGCTACATAATCCAAAGGTATTGTTTTTAGATGAGCCAACAATAGGATTAGATATTGAAGCAAAAGAGGAAATCAGAGAGTTTATAAAGATAATGAATCGTGAAAAAAAGGTCACTGTTATCCTTACAACACATGATATGTCAGATATTGAAAAGCTTTGTAGTAGAATTATGTTTATTGATGATGGACAAATATTTTTTGACGGTAGTCAAAATGAGCTTAAAGAACTATACGGGGGGATGAAATCTATAAATTTAATTACTCAAAACCCTGTTATCATTCCAGATGAATTTAGGGATGTTTTAGAAATTAATAAAAAATCCAATTATAATATAGAAATTTTTTATTCTAAAAAAGATTTAGAAATATCTGATGTTTTAATACCTTTCTTTGAAAGAAATATTATACAAGAAATGGAGGTTTCAGAAGAAAATATTGAAAGAGTTATCTCTAAATTGTTTAGAAGCTTGGATGCAGCTACTACTAATAATATGAAAATTAGTTAGGAATGATTTTGTTGAAAGATAATAAAATAATGCATATGCCATATAAAGAGTTATTAGATTTCTCACCAAATAGTCACCAACAATTATATAGTTATGTTGATCATGTGGAAAATTTACTTTCTGAAATTAAAGAAGCTCATATTGATATTTATTATAATTTTGCTAAGGATGAGGAAGTTGATATTCAAAAAACAAGAAGACTACAAAAAATTAAAGCCGAATTAATTAATTCAAGTGGTTTTTATAAAAATATAGTAGAGTGTAAATTTAGTAATATAGATGTAAATGTGAAACAGAAAGTAAAGGCACTTAAAAGGTTATATGTTGAACAGCAAGTTTTGAACTCTGAATATTTATTTAGAGTAGAAAAAAAAATAAATTTAATAGCTAGTAATCACTATAAAAAAATAAAACTTACTGTAAATCAATTTGAAAACGAGATGAGATTTCAAGCCAGCGCTTTAAAAAGAAAATGCTTATATGGAAATTTACCTATGATGGGGGGAGAATTAGAGAAGCATATTAAAGAGCTAGTTCAGACTCAAAATCAAATAGCAAAAGAGAATAAATTCGATTTTTATTCTAATTTATTATTAGAAAATCAGGGGATGGAAATCCCAAAACTCAAGGCGTTAATAATGAGTTTTGAAGAACGGACTCGAGAGCTATATACCTATTATTATAAAAAAGAATCTGATAATCTTGGCTTGAAAAAAGTAAGACATTTTGATTTGATGCATTTATTTAGTAGAAAAGAATTTGAACACCCATTACTAAATATAGATTCAACAGAAATAATATTACAAATAAAAAACTTTTTATCTGATTATGGATTTTTGAAAAATAAATCAAATATTCAAATAGAATATTTGGGTAAGTCGAATTTTCCTGCGGTCACAATGTTTAAGAATAAATTTGAGATTAAAATATTAATAAACCCTTCATTGAAAAATCTAAATATTCTAGAAGTTATCTTTCATGAATTTGGTCATGCCCTTCATGCAGAATATATAAGGTATGATAATTTCTTATTTCAAGGAGAAAGTACAGCCTTTACAGAAGGGATGGCACAAACAATAGAATCCCTGGCTAAGAGTCGTGAATTTTTACTTCATTATATAGGACTAAGTGAAAATGAATATTATGAAGCCCTTGAAATATGGAATAAGTACTATTTATTATTTATTAGGCGCATCTGTTCAGCAGTTATGACTAAAATTGAGATATATGAAAATGGTGGCGAGAATATAAATCAAATAAAATTTGAAAATGATCTTAAATTTCTGCTAGTAAATCAGGATATAAATGAAATGAGATGGAGTTACCAGGAATTAATTGGAACTAAAAACCAATATTCTGAAGCAAGACTCATAGCATTCTTTATTGCAAGGTCAATTGAAAGTCAATATAGAGAATTGAATCAAAATAATATAATTAAATTTCGAGACAGCCTAATTAATAGTCTTTGGATACCGGGTGGTTCAATAGAATGGACTGAAAAAATAGAGGAAGTTTTAGGGAATACATTATATATTCCTTCTAATGGGGGATTAGAACTTGGGAGAGGTGAGAACAGTGTCTATTAAGGGTAAAAATATATATTATATTTTAACTGGGGCTAGAAAATCTAAGGAGTCTTATCGATATATAAAGGAGTTATCGGATTTAGGTGCGAATGTATTTGTTATTTTAACTCCTTCTGCGCATCAGATGGTAGATTTAGAGTTGTTAAAAGAGGCCAGTGGAAACTTCATCAGAGATTCATTTGATAAAAAAGACGGTGAATCACTTCCGCTTGAAGATTTAATAGTTATTGCACCTGCAACATATTCAACAATAAACAAAATAGCAGGAGGAATTGCTGATAATTTTGCTACTTCTTGTATTGCAGCAGCAATTGGAAGAAATACACCTATTTATTTAGCGCCTTCAATGAATATTGATCTATGGAGAAGTCCAATTTTACAACAAAATCTTCAAAAATTAATTAAAATTGGTGTGAAAATGATCCATCCTAGAATAGAAGGGTCTTACTGTACGATGGCGTTCGGTGAAAAGGTAAATGATAGTATAATATATGATTTTAATAAAATTAGATTTAAATCAATTCAGGTATTGAATGATGATACAGATGAATCTTTCACTTGGCATCGTACCATAAAGAATGTATATGAAGAATTTAAAGAAGTAGGTGGAAAATTAGTTACGTATGGTTTAACTAATGGTTCAAAGGGGTGTATTAGTAAAAGAGTAGAAAAAGGATTTGTAATCACTTCCTCAGGATGTGAGCTTGGAAATATTAAAATGGAAGAACTTGTATGGGTACAACATGTAGATCATTTAAATAATGAAGTATATTGGAAAGGCATTAATTCACCTTCGAGTGAAACACCTTTGCACTATGAAGTTTATGCTAATACTGAGATGAAATCTGTCATACATAGTCATTGTCCGTCTTTAACATACGCAACTTTTTTAGATAGATATCGAAGCAATTCATATTTAAGATATGGAACTTTCCAATTTGGGAAAGGAATTATACATAAAATGCAATCCCTGCAAAGTAATTTTGCCATTGCTAGAGATCACGGTGAGATAGTGGTAGGGAATACATTAGAAAAGGCCATAGAACATTTAATTAAAATACAATCAGACAGTAGTAGAGAGCTAGAACTAGTATGATGAATTTTTCAATAATTATTACGGGGAAAGAATTGTTTACTGGAGTACGTGATGAAAATGGTTATTGGTTAACGAACTATTTTTCAGGCTGCGGTTATAAGTGTCAAGAAATTAGAATTATTAATGACAAAATTGAATTAATAAGAAAAACTATAATTGATATTTCTAGATGTAACGATTTCGTGATTATTACAGGTGGGATGGGAGGGAGTGATTTGGACGTTACAAGACAAGTGGCTTTGGAACTATCTAATACGCCACCAAAGATTTTAGGGAAAATGTATAGGGATCAAATCAAAAAATGTTATTCAAAATGGAATTGTAGGTGGCCTAGAGGGATTTCTAAACAGCTTGTAGTGCCAAAAGAAGCAGAAATATTCTTAAATGATTTAGGAACTTCGCCAGCTTTTTCAATTTTTATTAATAGTACGATGCTTATTTTCTTGCCAGGGGTACCGAAAGAAGTGAAAAATTTAATTGAAACATCAATTAGTCAATATATATCTATCAAATACAAACCGTATTTAACTGTGAAAGAAATTCATAAAATAGAAAAAAAAATTGAGGGAAAAGCTGAACTAGAGGTTAATAAGAGTTTAAAAGAGCAAGGATGGTTCAATGATAAAAATGTAGATGTACTATTAAGGGTAATAAATAACCAAATAAAGATAACTCTAACCATATACAAGCACCATGAGTATTACAAAAAGAAATGGGAGGACTTTATTTATTCTTTAGAAGGGGGATAAGATGATTGACGACTTAAAAAAATTATTAAATGGAATGGTAGATGAACCAATAGAATCTATTCAATTAGCTAAAGGCAGTTATTCAAATCAAGCTTTTAAAATTCAGTTAAAAAATAAAATTCTCTACCTATGGTTAAATAAGTATCATATTTCACATAAAAAGAAACGCCAAATTTTCATGTTGGAGATCTTAGGTGAAAATGGTCTAATTGTTCCTAAGATATTGCAACATGGGAATTTTCAATATAATAATCAATCTACTGAATTCATACTTACAGAAGGGATGAAAGGATCTAATTTAGGAATATATTTAGAAAATAATGTAGAGAACTTACCAAGAATCTTTTTTAAGATGGGGAAGACATTAAAAAAGATTCATTCTATTAGGACAAATGAAAAAATCGGTTATATAAATGCTTCTACAGTATTCAACTGGAAAGATTTTCTAAGGATACGAATAGATAAATGGATATGTGAAATAAAGAAACAAAGAATTTGTATAAATGGTATGTCTAATTATTTAGTTGTTCTTAGAAAGTATTTTCATTATTTAATAGATGAAATGAGAGAATCTAATAATTTAGCTCTCTTACATGGGGATTTTTATCCAAATAATATCGTAGTTGATTTTGCCTCGGAAGAAAGAATAGGTATTTTGGATTTTGAATGGTCCTTAATTGGAGATCCTATATATGACTTTAGAGTTCTGGAAATGTTTATCTTTCCTCAATTTAAATATAAAGAAATATTTTATCGAGGATATGGTATAAATCCTGAAATTTTTCAAAAAAACATGCTTATATATTTGCAAATATATAAGTTGGAATTGGCGTATCTATTAATTTTATCTACCCCAAACAGAATAAGTGAGTCAATTGAATTTATCCAAGAACTCTATAATACTGCTATAAAATTTATAAGTAAGGAAGATGGAGAAGTATGGAGTATATCGAATTTATTGAATTTATAAGGAGAATTATTAAAAAGGCAGGAAAAATGTCATTAGAAACTAAAAAAAATTTAGAAGTAACAAATAAAGGGCTGAATGATATTGTTACGAGTATGGACAGAGATATTAATTGTTTTTTAGAGAGTAGCATAAATAGGTATTATCCAAATCATAACATAATCTCAGAAGAGAATAATACAGATTTGAGTGTGGTACAGAATTCTAATTATTCTTGGATTATTGACCCTTTAGATGGAACAGTAAACTATGTACATCAAAAAATAAATTTTACAATTGCCATAGCTTTATGTAAAAATAATGAACCTATGATTTCGGGAATTTACGATCCTTCTAGAGATGAATTTTTTTATGCTATTAAAAATAAAGGGGCATTTTTAAATGATAAAAAAATTTTCATGAAACATGAAAACTCGCTACAAGAGTGCTTGCTTAATGTTTGTTGGAATCAAAAAAACAATCCATTTAAACAACCATTTAACGTACGAGGAATCAGGCAATTAGGAAGTGCATCTTTAGAATTAGCTTATATTGCGGCTGGTAGATTAGATATATTTTTATATGACAGGTTACAACCCTGGGACTTTGTAGCAGGAAAATTGTTGATTGAAGAAGCAGGGGGTATTATAACAACAGCGTATGGTAAGAAACTTACTATCAATAATAAAAGCTCAGTATTAGCCACTTCTCAATCTATCTATCAAGAACTAAATAATTATATGAATTTAAAAACTGTGGAGGAATAGAAATGCAAAGAGCAGTTATATTTGATTTTGATGGTATTATTTTTGATACGGAAAAACATGAATATAAAAGCTTTAAAGAGCTATATAAATGTTTTGATGAAGAGTTTCCAAAAGATTTATGGTTAAACAATATAGGCTCACGTCACAAAACTAATCCCTATATGTTTTTAGAAAAAAAATTAGGTTACAATGTAAATATAAAAGAATTACATAGGGAACGTAAAAAGTTGTTCTATTCTTTATTAAGCGATGAAAAACCTAGAGAGGGTGTGAAAGATTTACTAATATCGTTAAAAGCTAGCAACGTGAAAATAGGTTTAGCATCTAACTCAGACATAGATTGGGTACTTAGTTTTTTAATGCATTTAAAATTATTAGATTTTTTCGATATTATAAATACTGCAAATGATGTAACGAATTTTAAACCTAATCCTGAAGTCTATATAAAAACTTTATCTGAATTAAATGTTTCTGCTTCTAATACGATTGCTTTTGAAGATACTCCAATAGGTTTAGAATCAGCTTATAGGGCCGGATTAAATTGTATTGTGATACCAACAAAATTAACGAAAAACTTATTGTTTAACCATGCACATGTTAAATTCGATTCTTTTTTAGAGTTTAATAAAGAAAATTATTTTGAACGCGTGTATATTTGAATTGCACCCTTTGTGTGAACAAAGGGTGCAATTTCAATTATGCAAGGACCCTTTTAGCCAATTTCGCGCTCGATACGCCCCAACAGGAATTTGAATAAGTGACGTTTCTTTTCCAACATCTATCCCGTACAATTGATCGCATGAATTTGTATCGAAACTAAGTAAAGGATGCCCACCCATTCCCATCGCAGTCGCTGCAAAAACGAGTTTATGAACGAGCATGCCAGCTTCCATTTGATGAATTCGATATCCTCTATAACCTAATTTATTTTTATAGTAATCTTTATTTCCGATTACATGTAGACAAAGTGGTACTTGAAAAAGATTTACGTTATCCATCGTCATACTGGATTGCAGAGAATAACGAAGGTCTCCGTACCGAAGTGGCTGTATGGAATGTGTCCTACTGTTATAAGCGTAAGCGCCGTTTTCTATGTCTTTTACGTTATAAAAGCATCCATATAGTGAGACTCGTGCGTTTTCATTTACATACTTGCCATCAAGGTCGTTGTAATAAGGGAAGGAGAGGCTCGCTTCTTGTAGTAAAGTAGCGAGCTCGGCTGCATCCCATTTCGTTAAAATGAAGTCAGAATCAGGTGAATATCGTTTTTTACAAAGTTGTAAAAAATCATATGATAAACGTTCCACTTTAGGTAGCTGCATAGCGTGTGCACTATATTGTTGTCGTTCTTCACAGGTAAATGTTTGGAAGTGTTCTGTTGATTCAATCATAGATGCCGCGTTTATTTTTTTTATCATCGGATATTCATCTACATATTTTGAGCGAACGAAATGCTCATGTGTTAACGGCGGGATTTGCTGCAACAAGTCATGAGAAGTAATGGTTTTATTTTTACGATGATCATCATGAAACCAATCTGTATTCGGTTCTGTACTTAAAGGAATAACAGCATACACACTTTCTTCACCTTCTGACAGTCCAAGTAAATGATTCATTGCCCGATCTAGAAACTGAAAATATACACCATTTGTATAACCAAATTGTTTTGCGCATTCAAGTAATTGACCGATGAGAACACCGCTATCTAATCCTTGAAGACGATACGAAAAGTTATTGTATTTAAAGAAGTTTTTC
Source organism: Bacillus sp. DB-2 (assembly GCF_003315125.1). NCBI lineage: Bacteria > Bacillati > Bacillota > Bacilli > Caryophanales > Bacillaceae > Bacillus > Bacillus sp. DB-2. Next base: position 167,301 of record NZ_QNRN01000012.1, read on the forward strand.
CAAAACATAGTGGATACAAATGCAGCACCAAAACAAGAATGTATGTTACAACGATTGCCGAGTGCTTCTGTAAGATAAGAATCAAAATTTCCTTCACGAAGTAAGATAAGACGGTGGTGCGCGGCGTCGTAATGGTAAATGCCGTCTGGATAATGATCAATTTTTAAATACATATATAATTCATTTGGATATAAAGCACCCCCAGAAGGGATGAATCTTCGAAATAGAGTCGTTGTTTTATTATTTTCTAGGTTAGTAGTAGGCTGACATAATTGTGTTAAACCAAATGAGTACCAAAGATAATGACCGATTTCCTCTAAGGTAGGTTCAGTAGAAGAATTCCGCAAAGTTAATGGGATTTCTAAAGAGAGAGGGATTACTGGTAAATTTCGATATAATTTATAAGGAAGTGGTGCGTCTTCCCAGTCAATATCTTTATCGGACGACATAATTTCATTAATAGAAAAATGGAGATGATGTAAAAAAGTATCAGGTTGCATCAAATTTCCCCCTCACTATGAATTATGGAAACGGATGCGGATGTGGATTTAAACTTTCATTCGTTAAAGGCTCAGCCCAATATCCAAGTGTCATCGGTACGGTATACACTCTATCCAGTCCTGTAACCCGAGTGAGATGGTGACCGAACGTCATCGGTAACATGCCTGGAATAATTACTTTTACACAATGTAAGCCGTTCTTTTCTATAAGGGGGACCGTTTGATCTACAACAATTACTTCAAGTCCAGATTGATGTAACCTGTTTAAAAGTTGATGAAGATCAGATGTTAAATCCACATCAAATGATTGTAATGCATTCATTTCTTGGAACGTTTGCACCGGAGCATCATCACGTAAAAGGAAGTGAAGACGTTCTTCCGCTTCTTTCAATCCATACAGCATACTATGGTCTTCCATTTGCGAAACAAGATATGGATCTTGTAAACAGTTTTCATATTTCTCTCTTTTTTGTTCAAGCTCTTCATCTGTTATAAGTAACATGCCCGCTATTTCATGAATTGCATTTTTTACAGCTCGAATTGGTTCCATATGTGCGCCGCCAGCACAGACGAGATTCATACCATCTTGCCTTGTATTTTTCGCAATGACCCATATGCTCGGAATACCATGTTCCATCGTCGCGTTGAAAACGTATAATTCATATCCAGTAATTGTGCGTAAGCGTTCAATCATTAATTGCAATTCAGTATCATTGGCTGAACTAAGATCGAGACGGGGAAGAGGTAATTCGGCATACCAAGTGAGCAAAAAGGCGTCACGCTCTACAATTTCTAAAATGCCGTGAAAAATTGCTTCTTCTAAACTACCACCAATGGCACATCCATTTGATGTTTCATACACGAAAGCATCTCTATGACCAAGGCTATAATAAGCGATTGATTCTGGAACTAGAAGGGGCCTGCTTTGTAATAAAGAATATCCCCATACCCAGTTTTGCTCATAATCAGGATCAAACGGCTTAAATGGAAAACTATCACGATTGTAATGTTCATTTGTATGTACACCAAGTGTGAGGGGATTCAGTGCAACATCTTCTAGCTCACGAAAACTGCCATGTACATTTGTTTTTTTTCCACGAGGCGACATACCGCAATAGCGTTCTAATCCTTCTAAAATAGCGGTTGCTTCACTAAGTGAAAATGAATGAGTCCGGCCCGCGACACCTTCATTTCCAAACAGTAACGGCATGTTTATAATGACATCAGCAAACGGTAATAAAGAATGTTGCATTTGGCCGTTTAAAATACCAGTCCGGTAATCTAAATAGTCTCTCGATAAAAATGTGTTTAGCTCATGAATGGAACGACAGCGATACGTTTCAGTACTCGTTTTCAAACTTGGTTGTAAAGAAATTTGCGCTGCATCTGCTGTATCGTCAGGCAAATTGCTGCATACCGGACAGAGAGGGTCTGGAAGAAACGAATTCCGGGTACATTGTAACGTTTGTAAGTCCAGTAAAATGAGTTCGTTTTCTAAAGAAGAATATCCATGAGCTAATATTTTCTCTGTTTCAGCATGAATGAGCTGGCACATTTGTAACATTCCATTTTGGGTGGCGCGTACATCACGCCTCGTCACGTTCTCTGCTTTTAATGCATATTTTCGTTGTAGTTCCCACATTTCTCTTTGATCAAAGCCAGCTATAAACCGGCGTCCATCAGCGCAGTGGGAACATCCAGTTGTAAGAGGCTTCACGTAAGGACCAATAATACCTTCACCAAACGAAGTAAACGCGCGAAGCCACGGAATATTATTTGAGCGAAAGATAAGCTCAGCATCATGATGTACGGAAGAAGGAGACCCGTCATGTAAAACGAGAGCAAGATGAATGTTTTCAGGAAGAGCTTCTGTAATTGTATGCTGGCGGATGAGTGAATATTGCTTACACAATTGCTCATGTACATAGTCTGTGAGTAGGCCATCTCCTATAAGTAGTATGTTTTGAGTCATTGGTCATCCTCCTTTGCAATTAATACTCCATATACACCGTCTAAGCTGTCTCTTAAAAATGACTCAATAGCTAAATCAAAAACGAATGGATACAAGTTGTTTTCCGCTAAATTTTGCAAAGCAACTTGTAAAGACTGTACGCCTGGAATTTCTTCCTCTTCTTGTATTGCTACTCTAACAGAATCCGTACTATATAAAACAATGGATGATTCCGGTAACATATTAGCTTTATAAGGAATCTCTTCATTTTGAATATGAAGGAGTGCCTGTTGCAGAGCATTTCTTAAAGCGAGTGTTATATTAATATTTGCCGCACCATACCATCTATCATTAATACCGATCCAAACGACAGGAAAACCAAGTAACTCCTCACTCATTCCTACTTTAGGTATTTCATGAATTGTAGAGAGAGCATCGTAGTAAAACCTACAATGTTTATCATGAATTTCGGTTAAATCAAGCTCTGTAATCTCTTCTAGCATATGTGATTGGCGTTCATATAACTTATTATTTAAATGTTTTTGGAGTGCTCGGTATACACCTTCTGTCATCGTTTCCCCAGCACCAATACCGATATCAGTATGTTCGGGGATAAGACGATGAATCATTTCAGCTACATATGTTTCAACTCCTGTTAAACCAGCTTCGCGGCGTGCTTCATTATGAGTTAATCCACCGCAAGTTATAGTAGGAAGGGGAGAGGTAGGTCCGTCTGATAATGGATTTGCAACTTGAATATTGCACTGTGATAAAGGCAATTGGTGTAAATCTTGTTCATCCCACATGTGGAATATGCCAGCTTCTTTAGAAGTTAACGTATCAAAAAAACGAAAAAGTTCAGTTGAAGTATATTGTCCGGAACGTTGGGCAAGGTTTTCTTGAAGATTTTGCACCGTATCAATTGTAAAGATTTCATCGGTTGCGAGAAGATGTTTTATGAAAGGGTGCCACTTTCCTTCAAGTGTTTCCAAGTTTAATAAAAAGAATTGAGGATTATGCTGCCTATGTGAATCTTCAGCGACATGTTTAAATAACTCAAAAACGATAACATTTGCTAACATTGCAGATGCAATTGGTGAGAAAGGTTCAGGTGGATTTTCACTTTGTAAAGTAGTTTCGTGTAGACGATGCCAAGCTGATTCCCAGCATTCTTCACGGTCTCTGGTTACGACGGGTCCAGCTAAACCAATTCTTGATAAGCAAATAGCTGGTATGAAATTTTTCTTAAATTCTCTACAAATAGTATGGATTGCTCTTAAACTTTCAATATCTCCATTTTGGGAAACGTATAAAATCCAGTCGAAAGGCTCGAATACTTCATGTAAAGGGCGATCAATTGTAATATCTATTTCTTGAATAAGTACATTGTCATCATTTGCATATGCACGTTCGCTTAGTTCATGAATTCGATCGTAGTTTGTTTCAGCACGATCTGTAACAAGATAATGGAATGTAGGTAAACCAGATTCTAATAAAGAAGAAACTAGGGAAGTAAGCATATCGCCAGAACCAATTATAAGCACATTTGCGGCGCGGTACGTTTCGAATTTTAAAGCGCCTGAATGGGAATCAGCTTCTAAAAACTCAATTTGCGAAGCATATCTGTCGAGTAATGCACTGTTTAATTCGTGGGGAGCATCTTGGCTTACATCACGAATAAAACCATTTTCATATAAAATCTCTCCAATTTCAAATACACGATTTTGATAGGGGAGAGGGAGACCATCGGTTATTTCTGTCAAAGAATGATTACCGTTAAACATAGGCATTAATTTCTCAATCCAGTCATAAATTCCATCACCATCCATACGGAATGAACTGGAGTTATTTCGAAAGTAAACACCCCCGTTTGAATCGGGGAGGAAGAAAGTATCCTTATTTGCTTTAAGTTTTGCATGAACTGGAAGGTTATTCATGTTTATCCCCCTTACGTTTTAGGCATACATTGTTAGTCTATGTAGTGTGATTTGTCCCGTATGAACGCAAAAAAAGCTGTAGAATGATGTATTCTACAACCTTTATATATTAGATTATTAATCTATCATGCCTTTCGAGAGGACTCCCACCTCTAAACGTAAGCGAAGGTGGTGAGGTGAATCGAAAGAAATATTTTATTTTCAAGAAAAGAGAGAAAACATACGTTCTCTTTTGCTGTAATATCCTTAACAAGGAGGTGAATAAAATGACAAAGGAAAATCCATCAAACTATAAAACTCTTCAAATTTGGATTAAAAAAGGGCATCGTATGTATTCTTATTTTCAAGAATGTTGTCATAACGCTAAGAACATGTACAACACCACAAACTTTTATATACGCCAGGTGTACACTGGATTAACACAAGAAAAAGAGTTGCAGCCTTTGCAAAAAGAAGTTCTGGATAATATTCATAAAAATATTGGTAAGATGAATGACACACAACTCCTGGCCTATCAGAAGAAATTGGAAAAAGAGAAATTAAAGCCTAAAGAAGAACAGAAAGAGATTAAATGTAATTTGTTTTCAGAACCTAATTTTGAAAAACCTTATGTAGATTACAACTTTCTAGATGCACTATTTAAGGCTATGATTCAAAATGATTATCGAGCTTTGCCTACGCAATGTAGCCAGTCAATCATGAAAGGGTTGTTCCAAAATTGGAAATCTTTTTTTGCTAGTTTAAAAGACTATAAAAAGAATCCAAACAAATATGCTGGAATGCCTAGGATCCCAAAGTATATTCGTTCTTCTGAAAAAGAGATTCTGTATACAAACCAAGATTGCATCATTAAAAACGGTAGATTTTTAAAGTTTCCAAAGACGAAATTACAATTAAATATTGGGAAACTAGGTTTCACTGAAGGTAAACTGAAACAAGTTCGTGTGATTCCAAAATACAATGAATATGTAGTGGAATTGGTAATTGATGTTCCTTCTGAACAACAAATTATTGAAGAGAATGCTCGTTATATGAGTATTGATTTAGGGATTGATAACCTTGCAACCATCGTAACAAACACAGGTATGAAACCTGTCCTTGTTAAGGGCAAACATGTCAAAAGCATAAATCAATATTACAACAAAATGAAGAGTCATTTTACAAGCATTCTTAGAAAGGGAAAACAAACTAATGAAGGACCTTTTACTTCTAAAAGGATAGAAAAACTTCATCAAAAACGTTACTTGAAAATAAAAGACGTCTTCCATAAAGTTAGTCACCACATCGTAAAACTAGCTCAAGAAGAAGAAGTTTGTAAAATCGTTATTGGTCAAAACAAAAGTTGGAAACAAGAAACGAATATGGGAAAAAGAAATAACCAATCGTTTTGTCATATCCCGCATAATTTACTGATTCAAATGATTACATACAAAGCAAATGCTGTAGGCATTCAAGTTGTTGTAACTGAAGAATCATATACATCGAAAGCAAGTTTTCTGGATAACGACTTCATTCCAACGTATGGAGAAAATGACCAAAATACAACTTTTTCAGGAAAACGAATAAAGCGCGGCATATATCGTTCAGCAAATAAAACTTTAATTAATGCAGATGTAAATGCTGCGGCTAACATTTTACGAAAAGTAATCCCAAATGCATGGACAAATGGGATAGAGGGGTTAGGCGTGAAACAGCTCGCTAATGTGTTAACTCCCTTGACGTTAATCGTCCGTTAGGTCGAAACGTTAGAAACCCCCACTTCAAGCTTTGCTAAGTGGGGGAGTGTTCATCAACCTTCTAATAATAATGATTTTGGATCTTCAAGCATATCTTTAACAGCAACAAGGAAGCTAACTGCTTCTTTACCATCAACAATACGGTGATCGTAAGATAGTGCAAGGTACATCATTGGACGGTTTTCCATACGCTCGTTATCGATCGCAACTGGACGTACTTGGATTTTATGCATCCCTAGAATACCTACTTGTGGACTATTTAGGATTGGTGTCGACATTAGAGAACCGAACACGCCACCGTTTGTAATCGTAAATGTACCACCTTGTAGATCTTTTAATGAAAGTTTATTATCGCGTGCTTTCAGACCTAAATTACGAATCTCGCTTTCAATTTCAGCGAAGTTCAATTGGTTAGCATCGCGTACAACTGGAACAACTAATCCATCTGGAGCTGCTACTGCAATACCGATATCATAGAATTTTTTAATGATAAGCTCGTCGCCTTGAATTTCAGCATTTAATAATGGGAATTGTTTTAATGCTGCAACAACTGCTTTTGTGAAGAATGACATAAAGCCAAGACGTACATCATGTTTTTTCTCGAAAGCATCTTTGCGTTCTTTACGTAATTCCATGATTGCACTCATATCAACTTCGTTAAATGTAGTTAACATTGCAGATGTTTGTTGAACTTCTACAAGACGTTTTGCAATTGTTTGACGGCGGCGGGACATTTTCACACGCTCAACTGGTTTTTCGAATTCAGTTTTTGCAACTGGAGCCGGACTTTGTTTTGGAGCAGCTGGTGCTTCTTTTGGCGCTGCAGCGTGAGCTTGTACGTCATGTGGTCTCACACGTCCAAGTGGATCTGTGCTACGTACTTCGTTTAAATCGATTCCTAATTCACGAGCCATTTTGCGAGCAGCTGGTGATGCGATAGGACGATTTGTATTTGGTAAACCTTGCAACGCTTTATTTTGTTCAGCACTTGGAGCTGCTGCTTTCGGTGCTTCAGTAGTTTCTTGTTTTGGTTGCTCAGCAGGTGGTGCTGGTGTACTTACTGCAACTGCTGCGCCGTTTGCATCTAAAATTGCGATAGTAGCGCCAACTTCAACTGTATCCCCAGGTTCGCCTAATAACTTCGATACAATACCTGAATCTTCTGCAATGATTTCTACATTGACTTTGTCAGTCTCAAGCTCAACAACACTGCCACCTTTCTCAACTTTGTCGCCTACGTTGATAAGCCATTGTGAAATAGTTCCTTCTGAAATAGATTCTGCAAGCTCAGGTACTTTAATTTCGATCATTTTAAATGTCCTCCCCTTATTTGCCTAACGGTGTGTTTTGTCTTCTTTAATCTTCGGTAATCTCCATTTGTTAGCTCGACTTGGGCAGAACATCTGCCCAAGTCGAGCCAGAAAAATTTATTGTTACTTTTAGTTACTAAAAACTTCAATTTCTTGTTTATCTTGACGGAAGTTGTACTTCACATCTAAAGCGTGTGCAACGATTAATTCTTGCTCAGCTTTGTGAGCGAATGGATCGCCACCAGATGGGCTAGAACGATCCGGGCGTCCAATGTAACCTGTTTTCACTTTATCCCCAGCTAGTTCGAACAGAATTGGAGCCATGTAATGCCATGCGCCCATATTACGAGGTTCTTCTTGAACCCAAATGATTTCTTCTAAGTTTTTAAAGCGTTTAATAATAGATTGAACTTTTTCAGCAGGGAATGGGTACAACTGCTCGATACGAACCATATGAACTTCATCTAGGCTGTACTCATGCTTACCACTTTCGATTTCTGCTGCTAAGTCAATTGCCATTTTACCTGTACTTAAAACAAGACGTTTTACTTTATTTGGCTTTGTACCAAGGTTTTCTTGTTCTAAAGCAGGCTGGAAACGTCCTTCGCTTAACTGACTAGCAGTTGAAAGCGTAAGTGGATGACGTAATAAACTCTTTGGTGTCATAAGCACTAACGGTCGAACAGCTTCTGTTCCTAAGATAGATGCTTGACGACGTAAAATATGGAAGTATTGTGCCGCGCTCGTTAAGTTTGCAACTGTCCAGTTGTTCTCAGCAGCTAATTGTAAGAAACGCTCTGGACGTGCACTAGAGTGTTCTGGCCCTTGACCTTCATAACCGTGTGGTAATAGAAGAACTAAACCAGATTTTTGACCCCATTTCGCTCTTCCTGCTGAAACATATTGATCAAATAATGCTTGCGCAGTATTTGAGAAGTCACCGTATTGAGCTTCCCACATAACAAGAGTTTCTGGAGCAAATACGTTGTAACCATATTCGTAACCAACAACAGCAGCTTCTGATAACGGACTGTTATGAACAGAGAATGATGCGTTAATGTTCGGTAAACGGTGTAATGGTGAATATGTTTCGTTTGTATCAGTATCGTGTAATACGATATGACGGTGCGCGAATGTACCACGCTGTGAATCTTGACCAGTTAAACGAATTGGCGTACCTTCTTGCAAAATAGAAGCAAATGCTAACGATTCAGCAAGTGCCCATTCAATTTTACCGTTCTCTTCAAGAGCATCTTTACGGCGCTCAAGAATTTTCTTCACTTTTGGATATACGTTAAAGCCTTCAGGCCAAGATAATAGTCCTTCATTAATTGCACGAAGTGATTCAATTGAAACACCAGTGTCAATCGGCTGGATTCCTTTTGCAACAACCTCTGGAACTTTAACGTGAATTGTTGCAGCACTCGTATCAGCTGGTGGCACTTGTGCGTATTCAGCCTTTAATTCCTCTTGTATAAACTGAGTAATTGTTTCAACCTCATCTGCATTCAGAACGCCAGCAGATTGTAATTGATCTGCATAAATTGCTCTTACAGTTGGATGATTTTTAATTTTTTTGTACACTTGTGGTTGCGTAACTGCTGGATCATCCATTTCGTTATGACCATATCGGCGGTAACCGATTAAATCGATTAAGAAGTCCTTTTTGAACAGCGTACGATATTGGATCGCAAGGTTTGCAGCAGCAAGACAAGCTTCCGGATCATCAGCATTCACGTGAACAATCGGAATATCGAAACCTTTTGCAAGGTCGCTTGAATATTTAGTAGAACGAGAATCATAGCTATCAGTCGTAAAGCCGACTGCATTATTTGCGATAACATGAATAGTTCCGCCAGTTTGGTACGCATTCAATCTACTTAAGTTGAGTGTCTCAGACACAACACCTTGACCAGGGAATGCAGCATCACCATGAACTAAAATTACGAATGATTTTGTAGTATCTTGTTCTGGAAGACCAGATTTTTTACGATTCTCTTGAGCAGCACGTGCGAAACCTTCAACAACAGGATTAACGAACTCAAGATGACTCGGGTTATTTGCTAATGTAACACGAGTGCTAACTTCTTCATTACCAACGACTTGTTCTCTACCTAAATGGTATTTCACGTCGCCAGTCCAGCCAGCATTTGCCACTGCACCTTCTATTTTTGCATGTTTGAATTCTGCAAACATGTGATTATATGGCTTTTCTAATACGTGAGCGAGTACGCTTAGACGACCACGGTGAGCCATACCAATCATGACATCTTCTACGCCGTCTTTAGCACCTTCAGAAACAATTTCATCTAGTACAGGTACAAGCATATCAACGCCCTCTATTGAGAAACGTTTTTGACCAACGAATGTTTTATGCAAGAATTGCTCGAAACCTTCAACAGCAGTTAAACGTTTTAAAAGAGCAGTTCGTTTTTTATTTGATAATGGTTGACGCAATGAATTTGATTCCACCATTTGATGCAACCACGCGCGTTCTTCACTATCTTGTATATGTGAGAATTCATAAGCTAAAGATTTTGTATAAACGTCTTTTAATCTATGAATTACATCAAGTGCAGTGTGAATACCCTCTGGTGCATCTTGCCATACTGTTTTTGCTGGAATCGCTTTCAAGTCAGCATCGCTCAGTTCGTTCATTGTTTTCTCGATAAGAGATTGTCCGTTTGCAGCATCTTCCATCGGATTAATGTGAGCCAATGTATGCCCGAAAGAACGAATCTGTTCAACAAGTTGAACGACTTTAAGAATCTTTTCAATGTTCCCTGTGTTTTGAGGAGAAAAATGTGTTGCTGTGTTGTCCCCTGTTACGACATCATCTTGAAACGAAGGAGCTCCAAAAATTTCAAAAAGCTCTTGTAATTCCGGATCAACAGAACCTGCTCCAGTTACGTAAAGATCATACTGTTCAATAACATAACCAAGGTTCGGACCATGGAACTTGGCCCAAGGGTTTGTCGTTGTATTCTTCCTCGTCATTTGTTTAAACCTCCCAATGCATATAATCCTTTTTCCATACAAAAAGGTGCATTTTGCTCTTTTCAATAATTGATGAACCAATAATCAATGTAAATGTTTTTCTTTACTCTTATGTTATTACAATAATTTACATAATACCAAACACTATTACTTATCTGTTTTGTAAAAAAACATTCACAATAACTTATCACCCAAGTTAATCTTTCATGTTATAAAGTAATTTCACGGGAAAACGGGGTGGATATATTTGGTATACCTACATTAATACCTATAATTGTTGCATTTAAATATAAGTATAACTATCAGAATGTTTCGACAAAGTTTAGTTCGAATTATGTATATTGGAATAATAAGCGCTTTCATTGATATTATACAACAATATAACGGAATATAGTATAAAAAATAAAAAATTATGAATTTACCATAAACTTTATCTCGATAGTGTTAAATATCGAAAGGAAAATGAAGGATTTCTACAAAAAAAGTGGCTATACATAAAAAATGCTTCATAAACCGTTAGTTTCTATAAATATGGCGAAAAACAACGTAAAAACAATAGCGCATTTCACCCGATAAAGAGCAGAATGAAACATTTTAAAAGGATAAAACAAATATGGAGATATTAAATTTTCATAAAAACGGGGAGGAGATATAGTAACGGCTATATACATTGTTCCATGTTTCATTTCAAAATAGACGTGCTGAATTTGAAAAAGTTTCTTCTATATAAATAGAATGAAAAATAAACGAAATGAATGTAAAGGAACCTTGACGTAAAGTTTCCTTTACGTATATACTCGGTATAAGGAAGGAGGGAGAAATTTCCTTGGAAAATAAAATGGTCGAATATCGAAAAAAACTTGGACTATCTCAAGAAAAATTGGCTGAGAAACTTGGAGTTTCCAGGCAAACCATTATCTCAATTGAAAAAGGGAAATATGATCCATCACTTCCATTAGCATTTGAAATAGCAAAAGCATTTCAGACAACGATAGAACATGTATTTATTTATGAAGGAAAAGAAGAGGGGGAGAAAGGATGAATTATTCACAAAAGTACTTTGTAATTATGGGGATTATCTTTTTAATTATGAGCGGAACTATGATATTAGCAGGTATAATGACGCATTCCGCGCCGCCAATTCCAACTTATACCGTGCTTGCAATGATGATTATGTGTTTTTGCCTAAGTTACTTACACCCGCAGTTTAAAGAAAAAGATGAGCGAATGAAGCTCATTCGTTATAAAGGAATGTTCTTCAGCTTTTTTGCACTAACGGCATACTATCTTCTTTTCTCTATTGGCTTAAACTTAAAAGTAATTACACTATCTGCGGTTGAACTATTGAATATATTAATGGCACTTACGATGAGTACAGTCTTTATATCGTTTGTTGTTTTATCGAAAAGATATTAAGATGTAAGAGAGAAAGGAAGATTAACATATGCAAATGATGTACGCTTTTGGCATGGGGCTTGTTTTATTTTTAGCGGTGTTCCTATTCATTCGTAAAGACGTTCAGGGCGGGACGTTAACGAAACGAGGATTTTATAAAATGATCGGCTGTTTAGTTGTTATGTTTATAGCGATTATCGTAATGATTGTTTTAATTAATAAAACATTATAGAATTTAAAAACGGAACCTTACTTTTGTAAGGTTTTTCTATTTGAAATTAATACTAAAAAATACCATAAAAACTAGTTGGTGACTATATTTCCTATTATATAATCCAATAAAATGATAGATAAGGAGAATAGTATATGAAAAAAAGGCTATCTTCTTTATAGCAATATGTCTACTACTGATAGCTAGTATTACTTATATAATATGTAACAAACGAGAACAAGTGCCACCTCTGTTAGTAGGGGAGGACCAAGAATACTACGTTACAAATGAACCTGCAAAAGCAGAAGAAGTTGGGCAAAAACTTGGCGAAGTGACGAAGAAAATTGAAACAAGCAAAAAGCCTACTAAAGATAGTGAATCCAACATATTACAAGAAAAAACAGAAGTATTTGAAATGATTTTAGAAGAAGAGGATGAAAGGCGTCCCATACTTGTAAAAGAACCTCATAGTGAAGAATATAGAGTAGCGAGACCGATGTTAAAGTAAGTACTATAATGAAAAGGAGACTCATATGCAGACAGTAAATTTATATCCATGGTCGTTAAGAAAAACATTTGTCTTTTTCCTTTGCTTTATTCTGCCTCCTATCGGTGCCATTTACATTTTGATGAATAGAGAGGCGCTACAAAAGAGAGACTTCATTTTATATTTATTATTTGCTGCTATTAATATATCGCTTTGGTTGTCTCTTATGATTTTTGATCGGAGTATTTGGATGGTAGCGGGGCTTTATGTGCTTGGAGTAATTGTTATAGTTTTTTCGAATATGAATAAGAGGTAAGCCAGCAATCTTAAAGTTGCTGGTTTTTATTTTGCTATTTATAATGAAGAAACAAATTTTTAATAGAGAGTAGTGAGCGTTATGAGATGGAAAGCAGGAACTTTTGAAAAAATAGAAACGAATGACTCATCTATTGAGCAACTTATAAACACATTTAAGAAACAAAACTTAAATGGTGGAGCAGTAATAAGCTGTTTTAAAGTACATAACGAAAATTTTTTCAAAGAAATACCTTATGAAATAGATAGATACGAGCACTTTTTCAAAAAAGTCTTCAACTCTTTAGATATAATCAATAACTTAGAGGAATTAAAAATACATACATCAGAAAAATATAAGTTTCAATTTAAATATAATAGTGCGGTAATACTTGATGGGAGTATTGCATTTCAAATTATAAGAGGCGGAGCATATAAATATTTTCCAGAGAGAATGGTAGTTGCGAAGCAATTAGCGAGCGATGTATGCCAATACATGTTCCAAGATCGTTATGAGGATATTATAGTGTTCGAAAGTCAAAGCCCTTGGACGGACTGGTTTTACGATGTTGCATGGGATAATACTTGGATGGTGTTAGATAGTAAGGAGCGTAAAATGTGGTTAATTTGCGCTACGGATACGGATTGAAAGAAGAGGGGGCCTTGTAGGAATGCTGCAAGGCTCTTTATCTTTTGGGAAAGAATAGAAAACAAATCATATAAATGCTATACTAAAAAATGTTTGTAATGTCAGTTTCATACTATTGTATAATGCGGACTTACTAGAAAAGATAGAGGAGAATGAGCGTGAAAAAGATACAGAAATTATTGCTGTTAATGATGGTAGTAGGATTAACAGTAGGTGTTTTAGCAGGGTGTGCAAATCCGAAAGATACTACAGAAGAATTTTTAACAGCGATACAAAAAGGTGATGTAGAAAAGGCTCGTACATTTGTTGAGAGTGACAAGGAATTTAATAAACTAAATGAAAAAACAGATGATGCTGAGGCAAAAGCAATGCTGAGTGCAATTACGAAAAACTTTAAATTTGAAAAGCCAGAAGAAGTATCGAAAAAGGATGACAAAGCAGAAGTGAAAGTGAAAATTACATCTGTTGATCTATCCGTTGCCGTAACAAAAGCAGTGGGAGAAGTTATGCCAATGGCCTTTGCTAGTGCTTTTAGCGAAGACAAAGAACAATCTGAAAAAGCAATCGAAAAAACGATGACATCAGCAATCGTCAAACACTTATCAGATAAAGATGCAATCATGGCGACTCGCGAAGTTACATTGAACTTAAAGAAAAACAAAGATGGCGACTATAAAATCGCTGCAGATGATAACTTGAAAGAAGTATTGTTTGCTAATGCGAAGTCTTTGGAGAAGATGTTTGGTGGGAAGTGATTTAGTTCTTGTAAAAGAGCGATATTCACAAAACGTTAGAGTGAGAATTTGAAAGTAGTTCAAAAAGATGCCAGCATTTGCTGGCATCTATTTTTATAGATTGCATAAAAATGTGCTTATAACGAGCAATTATTAGTTGGTTATGTGCTTGTATATACTATGTTCCAATATTTATATTAACTATAGGATGTTAATAACCAGACAAAGCAAAAATTTTTAGTATAGAGGGATAGTGGCTTACTACAAAGATGGCGTATAAGGTTGGTCATAAAAGCTATTCAAGATAGGAAAGAAGTTAGATGGAATAGTAGACGAGAAATCTTGCATTTTGTAAGTTATAAATGTATTAAATATATGATATATTAATATAATAAATTTAATTGGAGGAATAAATTATGAAAATTGTAAAGTCAAAGAAGTTATGGATTACTTTAGCAGTAATCGTTGGATTAGTAATTTCATATTCGATTGGTGCTAGTGGAGCCAAGGTTGCTATCGAGAAAGAAAAGGTTACATATGAAGGGGCAAAAGCGAAAGCAGAAGAAAAAGAGAAAGAATTAAGTTACACGAAGAGCAAAGTCAAAGAAGGTATTGATGCAGAGCAAAAGAAGCTTGATGATAAAAAGGTTGAAGTAGAAGAAACTTTGGCTCTAGTAGCTAATAAGAATCAATTAACATCAGAAGTTGATAAGTTGGGCAAAGATGTAGAGACTAAGAAGGGTGAAGTAGGTAAATTAGATGGGGATATCCAAGCTAAGAATAGTGAACTACAGAAGCTTACAGAAGGCGTTAAAGCTAAGCAGGAAGAGCCTAGAATGTTAGGTGCAGGTGAATACATCGTGGGCAAAGATATTCCGGCGGGGCGTTATAAGGCTACGGCAGTAGGTCGTGGTAGTAACTTTGTTGTATTCGATAGCAAGAGTGGTTCAGCAACAGTAAATACCATTCTGGGTAATAGTTCAGTAGGTCGTGGCGATTATACTTTCTTCGCTGGTAGTGGTGATATTATCAAGACAGCAGAGCAAGTTAAACTTATTCCAGTTGAATAAGTTTAAAGAAATACTGGAAAGAAGGAGTTAGAAAGCCTTCTAAAGCAATTACAAGAAGCTAAAGCTAAGAGAATCGACCACAAGTGCAGTCATCTTTGTGAGTAGCGTAGGCTTCATAAGATTAATAAATAATAAGATAGACAACAAGAGTAAATACAATCATGAAAAAATGGGTAATTTGGGCGGTAATTTTTATATACATTCGGCGGTACTGCTATATAAGGGAATTGATAAAATCGAAGGGTATTATATGGCTAGTGAATACAGTGAGTTAAATAAACACGTTTATGTGGGGGGAGACGCATATAACTACACTATTAACTCGAATCTACTTACAGTGTTCTTTGTACTTAGCGCAGCATTCTTTATCGCGGGGACTCTTTTAATCGCTACTGGATCGATTATCAAGGCTCTTAAGGAAAAAAAGTGGCATAAGCGGTTGAATTACCATATAAAAATAGCGATCTACCAACTGGTAGATCGCTATTTTTACGATATGACCCCGGAGAGGCTCGAACTCACGACCTCCACCCTGTCAAGGTGGCGCTCTCCCTGCTGAGCTACGGGATCTTTAAAAATGCTTATCTAATAGCATCTTTAATAATTATGCTAAAGCAATTATATATAATTAACTGAAATTTTACAATATTTTTGTGGTAATCTTTTAAAGGTAAAGTATTTGGAATCAGGCTAGTAGTGTATTAAGGAATATATAAGAAGAGCATTTAATTGAAAGTGGATTTTGAATAAACCGGTTATATTATGATTTCCGATACCAATCCAAAGGACCTTTATCGCTTAAATCAACAAGAAAAGGGAATAAGAAGTGTAAAGGTAAGCTTATAAGTTCTGGCATAGCGTTCAATGTTTTCTTTGATAGATATTGTCTTCCGAAACAATACGGACAATCTTTTTCAAATGTCACGAGTATTGACCATACATCTTTTATTTTCCACTTCGTTTTACAATACGTACAACGCGCCATGGAGTTCCTCCTCATTTTAAGGTATTTTCTAATATATTCGATTTCATTGTACTAAAGTCAAGTGTGTTTGGTGTGATATAATGTAAGTTGGTTTGTTTTTTTATATGGATGTATTCCGTAATTTATGACTAAATGAATGTAGTGTGAGGGTTATATAATAAGAGATTTTCATTTTTAATATGCAAATTGGCCAATATATCCTTTTTACAATTTTCAAGAAATCATGTATAAAAGAAGTACAAGATATTTATAAATATTCAGGAGTAGAGGGAGAATAATTGTAATGGTAAGAAAAACGTTCAAGATGCGTGTGTCTAGAAATAGAACGATTTCGATTGATGGTTCGATTCTTGATGTGGATGTGACGCATGATGAGTTTTTGCAAGAGTTCGTTGAGTGGGTCGATTCTAAAGGGTGGTCATTTATGGGGATGACGGATGAGATTACGGCCGAGGAAGCTGGACAAAAGTTAATAGATTCGTTGATTGATGAGAAGGATAAGAAAGAGTAATTCCTTCTTATTTTTTATTGTATATTTATGTTATTTATCGTAAAAATATGATATAGTAAAAAACAGTGAATATTCTTCCAATTTAATACAAATTACATATAGATTGGTAGAGTCATTTTATAGAGTGTGAAAGTAAAGTGAAAAGGGAGAGTCATATGGTTAATTTTAAGAAAATTTCGGCTTTTATTATGGTTATTTGTTTATTTTTTTTGACACCTATGACGTTATATGCTGAGACGAATGTTGGAGTGAATCCGGAGCAAGTGGCACCACCACCAGCGGAAGGGCCGAATGTTTTTAGTCAGTTTGCAGCTACGATTGATGCGAAAACAGGGGATGTGTTGTATGACAAAAATGCACATCATCGTGCGTTTCCGGCTAGTATAACGAAAGTGTTAACGGCAATTTTACTTATGGAGCATACGAAGCCAGAGGATCAATTTACATTTTCGCAATTAGCATTAGATCAGGAGAAGAGTAATTATCAAATTGAGTTTCAACCTGGTGAGACGGTGAATAGAAATACTGCGCTTATGATTTTAATGGTGCTAAGTGCGAATGATGTGTCGTATGCGATTGCGGAGCGTATTGGAGGAAGTGTTGAAAATTTCGCTAATATGATGAATGAAAAGGCGAAGCAATTAGGGGCTAAAGATAGCCATTTTGTAACGCCAAATGGATTGCATGATCCAAATCATTATACGACGCCATATGATATGGCCATGATTACGAGAGGTGTGCAAAAGTATCCTGAAATTTTACAAGCGATGAATACGAAAAGAACGACGGTTATGACATCTACGCAAACAGTTTCTATTTTTAATAAGTCTACTTATTTTGAAAATCCATATAGCATTGGTGGTAAGACAGGATTTACGAATGAAGCGCGCAATACGCTCGTTTTATTAAATGAGAAAGATGGAAATCGTATTATAAATGTAGTAATGGCTTCTCAAAGACCTGAAATCTATGAGGATTTAAAGCAGATGGCGGAATATTCTTTTGGGCAATTTACGAAACAAACGGTGCTAGATAAACATAGTTGGCATCAAAAGACAACATATTTAAATAAAGATGTTGATTCTGAGTTAGAAAAAAGTGCTGAGCTTATGCTTAAGAAAGATGAAGGGAAAAATGTGAAAACTATTTTTCGAGCCGCTTCATTAGATAAAGACTCTTTGTATCATAAGGGAATCCATCGTGGTGAGATAGTTGGTGCAGTTGATATTACGAAGAATAATCAAACAATTGCGACGATAAATGTTCTTTCAAAAGAAGATGTTACTTTTGCGATGCCTAAAAAAGATACAGTTGCACCTGAAGTAAAGGTATCGAATGTGAAAGTGATAAGTGTTGGGATCGGTGCGATTGTATTATTTGGAGCGATTTTATATGTAGTGCTGCGCCGAAATAACCAAGGGATGAAATCAGAAGAAAAATAAATTGCTAGTAGACCGTGATGAGATTTTGTCACGGTCTTTTTTGCATGCATTTCAAAAGTGATTTAACTAATAATTGTAAATTTTCACCTTGCATTTCTTATTTGTTCGTTATATTATTTGTTTATGTTCTTGTTAAAGAACAATTAGGACGTTATTAATTTCAAAATGATATAAAACAACAGAGAGGGAGAGAGATGATGAAATTCGTTTGGAAGATTATTAGCAACGTTATCTCATTTGTTTTATTTGCATTGATGGTTTTTTTAGCTTTTGTAGTTATTTCGTCAAAAGCGAGTGGCGGGGATCCGACTGTTATGGGATATCAATTTAAGAGCGTTCTTTCAGGGTCGATGGAACCAACATTTTTAACAGGATCCATCATTGCGATAGAGCCTACGAAAGATGGATCTAAATATAAAAAAGGTGACGTTATTACGTTTAAAGAGAAAGATAACAAAATTATCACTCACCGTATTATCGGTGTGAAAGATACAAATGGAAAAGTAATGTATGAAACAAAAGGTGATAACAACAACGGACCAGATTTAGCACCAGTACTTGCAGAGAATGTAATCGGAAAATATGCAGATATTACAGTTCCATACCTTGGTTATGGACTGAATTATGCGAGTTCAAAAGCGGGAGCAGCATTACTTCTTATTATTCCAGGAGTCTTTTTACTTGGTTATTCCGCGATTTCTATTTTTGGCGCTATTCGTAGCATCGACGGAGAAAAGAAAGATAAAAAAGTAGAACAATCCGTATAGTTAGTTTGGTTATATCTTCCTATTAGGAAGTTAACAAATATATATTATGGGGGATTTGGACATGACTTTAAAGAAAAAATTAGGAATGGGTATCGCATCAGCAGTACTAGGAGCAGCATTAGTTGGTGGAGGAACATTTGCATTCTTTAGCGACAAAGAAGTGTCAAACAATACATTTGCGGCTGGTACACTTGATTTAGCGGCAAACCCATCGACAGTTGTTGATGTATCGAATTTAAAGCCTGGCGATACAATTAAAAGAGATTTTAAACTAGAAAATAAAGGCTCTTTAGACATTAAAAAAGTTTTACTAAAAACAGATTACAAAGTAAGCGATGCGAAGGGCGACAATAAAGATGATTTTGGTAAACATATTAAAGTAACATTCTTAAAGAATGTAGATAAGCATGAAACAATTGTAAAAGAAACAACGCTAGATAAATTGAAGGGTGACACACTTACAGCGGTAGACAATGATTTATCTGCTTGGTTCTGGGATGAAAAAGGTATTTCTGCAGGTAAGTCAGATAAATTTACAGTGAAATTCGAGTTTGTTGATAATAAAAAAGACCAAAATGAATTCCAAGGCGATAAACTAAATTTAACTTGGACGTTTGATGCACAACAAACAGATGGTACAGAAAGATAATATAATGTAAAAGGGGCTATCACCTTGATAGCCCCTTTTACATTTAAATAGCGTGGATTGGAATGTATTTTCTAGGATATGGCTATCATTTTGTACAGGTCTTTATTATAATGAAAGTAACGTTCTGTATAAAGAACACATTGTTCGATGGGAGAGATTAAGATGCTGAAAACACCTCGCAAATTAAAAAGGATGCTTATATTGCCGTGTATGTGCTCTATTACGTTTTATTTAGGCTCTCAAATGATGACGTATACAGAAGCTTCATTTATTCACGAAACGAAAGTAGAAGCCACTCTTTCTACAGCGATTATATTTCCGAAAACAGTTGATACGTTAAAAGAGCAAGCTGAGCAACATAAACAGCTTATTGGACATGAGTATGGAGAAATGAAAGCGAAATTGAAAGTTACTTCTATTGAAGAAATAGAACAAGCAATTGTTGTATGGCAGCAAGGGCGTGAGAAAATTGCTTCTGAGAAGGAGTCTTTACAAAAAGTATATACTTTAATAGAAACGCCTTACAATCAAATACAAGAAGAATTGAAAGTGAATAAAAGTGAATCAATTCAGCAAGTATCCTTGTATGTGAACGAAGGTTTTCATAGCATTAAAGAGAAGCGTGATTATGTTGATAAAGAGGCTAGTTTGCAAGCCATTGATGAACAAATTCAGGCGTTACAACAACTATTAAAAGATGAAACAGTAAAGAAGCAGAATGAAACAGAAGCACAGAAGAAGCTAGAAGAGCAGAAAAAAGTAGAAGAACAGAAGAAGCTAGAAGAACAAAAGAAAACAGAAGAGCAGAAGAAAGTAGAAGAACAGAAGAAAGCAGAAGAACAGAAGAAAGCAGAAGAACAGAAGAAAGTAGAAGAACAAAAGAAAGCAGAAGAACAGAAGAAAGCAGAAGAACAAAAGAAAGTAGAAGAACAGAAGAAAGCAGAAGAACAAAAGAAAGTAGAAGAACAGAAGAAAGCAGAAGAACAAAAAAAGCTAGAAGAGTAGAAAAAATATAAATAGAAAAACAGTCTGATCAAATGGATCATGAAACGGCTGGAAAATAATAATGTGGTGCAAGAGAATGCGAATACATTAGCTGTAAATAGTTATAAAAAATATTAATGTTTATATGAGTGTGAGGGAACGCCAGCCCTCACCTCTTTGTTTTACTTTCTTTTTCTTATAGTATTAAAAATGAATAATTGTTAAATTATTAAAGTATCTCTTTTTGATTTCTGAAAAGTCAAAATAATATTGAGAAATAAAAATAATCAAAAATATATTGTACTTATATAGATTTGTTCGTTATAATGAACTTAAGGTTTTTAAAAAAGAACAAATATTAGCTAAGCTAATATAGTTTTAGTTACACCTCTTATTTTGAAATAAGAGATAAAAATACAAAAAACAGCTAGGGGGAATTGATTGTGAGTCTGAAAAAGAAATTAGGTATGGGAGTTGCATCAGCAGCATTGGGGTTATCTTTAATTGGTGGAGGAACATTCGCTTACTTTAGCGATAAAGAAGTATCGAACAATACATTTGCAGCTGGGACGTTAGATCTTACATTAAACCCTAAAACGCTTGTAGATATTAAAGATTTAAAACCAGGGGATTCTGTTAAGAAAGAGTTCTTATTAAAGAACGACGGTACGTTAGCGATTAAAGACGTTAAATTAGCGACAAAGTATACTATTAAAGATGCAAAAGGTGATAATGCTGGTGAAGATTTTGGTAAGCACATTAAAGTGAAATTCCTTTGGAACTGGGATAAACAAAGTGAGCCTGTATATGAAACAACTTTAGCAGATTTACAAAATGTGGATCCAGATGTTTTAGCTAAAGACATCTTTGCTCCAGAGTGGGCAGAGAATGGTGGTCTAGCACCAAATTCAGAAGACTATCTATGGGTACAATTTGTATTCGAAGATGATGGTAAAGATCAAAACAAATTCCAAGGCGATTCATTGAACTTAGAATGGACATTCAATGCTAACCAAACAGATGGCGAAGAAAAATAATAAATAAAAAAAGCGGGGGATTCCCCGCTTTTTTTTATAAAGAAAAAAAGAAGTGCCCGTTTTAAGCACTCTTTCATATGTATTATTGTTGATTTTTCTTCCATTGTGTAAATTCGAGAAATTCACGAAACTGTTCTTTTGAGACACCAGAGCTCATCGCATCTTTAACGAGCTGTGTCCATTCGGAGTCTAGATGACTTTCCGTTGTTGTTTCATCGTGAAGTAAAGTATCAACTGGAATTTGTAGAACAGCTGCAATTTTTTCAAGAAACTGAATAGAAGGGTTTTTTTGTAAATTCCGTTCTATAGAACTAATGTAAGATTTAGCGACACCAGCTTTTTCGGCGAGTTCTGTTAATGAAATGCCTTTTTGTAAACGAAGGCGTTTTATACGTTCTCCTATCATATTTGCGCACCTTTCTATCAATATGTAGTCGTCTTATGATGTGATTATTATAACATAAACTTCGTTAAAAAGAACGAGGCTATTGAGCCTGGCTCGTATGCTTCATATGTTGAAAAAAGTGTTCAATATCTTGCAGGGCAATGCCAGCATCTAGAGCTTCAAGTATTAAATCAATCCATTCTTGATCTAGTGAGTCAGCCTTATCTTTGTACAAATGTAATTCCTCCCTAATTAGTGGTCATAATTGCTGCTACAGAATATATGATAATGCAATCGGATTTTGTATTTTATATAGTGAATTATCAAATATTTTGTAGATGAAACAAAGATAAAATCCCCATTAAATTCCCTCTATGGCGATTATAAAGTTTCTGACAAATATTTTCAATATTTTCTGAAAACATTGTTGAATTGTGATATATTCGTATACTAACTATGAAATTTTTACAAATATATTAAAAAAATTACATAATATAACTAAATATTGAAAATATATTGAATTTTTAATAATATAGAGTATGTAATACATATTTTATATTAGGGGAGGCAATAAGGGATGAAAAAGAAACCATTTAAAGTGTTATCATCAATTGCTTTGACAGCTGTTCTAGGCTTGTCGTTTGGTGCTGGAAGCCAGTCTGTATATGCTGAAACGCCGGAGAACAAGACAGCTACAAGCCCAGTTGATGATCACTTAATCCCAGAAGAGAGATTAGCAAATGCGCTAAAAAAACGTGGGGTAATTGATTCATCTGCTTCAGGGACAGAAACAAAGAAAGCTGTCGAAAAGTATGTAGAGAAAAAGAAGGGTGAAAATCCTGGGAAAGAAGCGGCAAGTGGGGACCAACTTACGAAAGATGCATCTGACTTTTTAAAGAAAGTGAAAGATGCAAAGGCAGATACGAAAGAAAAATCAGAGCAGCCAGCAAACGGGACTACAGCAGGAACAGGTCCAGTTAGAGGAGGCTTAAATGGGAAAGTACCAACTTCACCTGCTAAGCAAAAAGAGTATAACGGTGAAGTTCGTAAAGATAAAGTACTTGTTTTACTTGTAGAGTACGCTGATTTCAAGCATAACAATATTGATAAAGAGCCTGGCTACATGTATTCTAACGATTTTAACAAAGAACATTATGAAAAAATGTTATTCGGTAATGAGCCATTCGCGTTAGAGGATGGAAGCAAAATCGAAACGTTTAAACAATATTACGAAGAGCAATCAGGTGGTAGTTACACAGTGGACGGAACAGTCACAAAATGGTTAACAGTTCCAGGTAAAGCTGCTGATTACGGTGCAGATGCTGGTACAGGTCATGATAATAAAGGACCAAAAGGACCACGTGATCTAGTAAAAGATGCATTAAAAGCGGCTGTAGATAGCGGACTTGATTTATCAGAGTTTGATCAATTTGACCAATATGATGTAAATGAAGATGGAAATAAAAATCAACCTGATGGTTTAATCGATCATTTAATGATTATTCATGCGGGCGTTGGACAAGAAGCAGGCGGTGGTAAATTAGGTGATGATGCGATTTGGTCACATCGTTGGACAGTTGGATCAAAGCCATTCCCGATTGAAGGAACAAAGTCGAAAGTTCCGTATTGGGAAGGAAAGATGGCTGCGTATGATTACACAATTGAACCAGAAGATGGTGCAGTTGGTGTATTCGCACATGAATATGGCCATGATTTAGGTCTTCCAGATGAGTATGATACACAGTATAGCGGTGATGGTGAACCGGTTGAAGCTTGGTCTATTATGAGTGGCGGAAGCTGGGCTGGTAAAATCGCAGGAACAACGCCAACGAGTTTATCACCACAAAATAAAGAGTTTTTCCAAAAAACAATCGGTGGTAACTGGGCGAATATCGTAGAAGTAGATTACGAGAAATTAAATAAAGGTATCGGTCTTGCAACATACTTAGACCAAAGTGTTACGAAGTCAGATCGTCCAGGTCTGATTCGTGTTAACTTACCAGATAAAGATGTAAAAGGAATTCAGCCTGCATTTGGTAAACAGTATTACTACAGCACAAAAGGTGATGACCTTCATACAACGATGGAAACGCCACTATTCGATTTAACGAAAGCAACGACTGCAAAATTCGATTATAAGTCATTGTATGAAATCGAAGCAGAGTACGATTTCCTTGAAGTACACGCTGTAACAGAAGATGGACAAAAAACGTTGATTGAAAGAATTGGTGAGAAAGCAAATAGTGGAAATGCAGCTACGACAAATGGAAAATGGGTTGATAAATCATATGATTTAAGTCAGTTCAAAGGTAAGAAAGTGAAATTAACATTTGAGTACATTACGGATGGTGGTTTAGCGTTAAACGGATTTGCTCTTGATAATGCGTCATTAACAGTAGATGGTAAAGTTGCATTCTCTGATGATGCAGAAGGTACACCACAATTCAAATTGGACGGTTTCGTTGCATCTAACGGAATGGATAAGAAAAAGCATAACTACTATGTAGAGTGGAGAAACTATGCGGGTTCAGATAACGCATTGAAATTTGCTCGCGGTCCAGTATATAACACTGGTATGGTTGTATGGTATGCGGATTCAGCTTACACAGATAACTGGGTTGGCATACATCCAGGACATGGTTTCCTTGGTGTAGTTGACTCTCATCCAGAAGCAATTGCAGGAACTTTAAATGGCAAACCAACATTTACAAGCAGTACGCGATTCCAAATTGCTGATGCGGCGTTCTCATTCGACAAAACGCCAGCTTGGAAAGTTGTATCTCCAACGCGTGGAACATTCGTATACGATGGATTACCAGGGGTACCGAAGTTCGATGACTCTAAAAAGTATATTAATGAGCAGATTCCAGATGCAGGACGTATTTTACCGAAGCTTGGTCTGAAGTTTGAAGTAGTAGGACAAGCTGATGATAATTCTGCAGGTGCTGTTCGTTTATACCGTTAATACAGTAAAACTACCGGGAGATTTTCTTTCGGTAGTTTTTTGTGAGCAATGAATTTTATATAAAGGGAAAAGTTATATATAATGTAACTTTAAGAATAGAAATTTGTTACATATGAAGTCTATATAAATAATGAAAGAATTGGATAAAAATAGTGGGAGAAGGTGAGTGAATGAGTATTTCCTCTATTGTAAATAAACAAAAGGAATATTTTTATAAAGGGCATACGAGAAGTGTAGAGACAAGAAAGAATAATTTGCAGAAGCTGTATGAAGGAATTCAGCGTTTTGAAGGTGAGATTTTTCAAGCGTTGAAATTAGATTTGAATAAATCAGTTCACGAATCATTTACAACAGAAATTGGATATGTACTAAAAGAGATTTCTTTTCAAATGAAGCATATTTCATCTTGGAGTAAATCAAAGCGTGTTCGCACAGCTCTTACTCATTTTGGATCGAAGGGGAAAGTGGTGCCAGAACCGTATGGTGTGACGCTTATTATCGCACCGTGGAACTATCCGTTTCAATTAGCAATTGCACCACTCGTAGGAGCATTGGCAGCTGGCAATACAGTCGTTTTAAAGCCGTCAGAGTTAACGCCAAACGTTTCAAAAGTGCTTACGAGAATGTTAGGTGAATTATTCCCAGAAGAGCTTGTATCGGTAGTAGAAGGCGGTGCTCAGGAAAGCACTGCACTTTTAAAGGAACCGTTTGACTATATTTTCTTTACAGGTAGTGTTGGTGTTGGAAAAGTTGTGATGGAAGCAGCGGCGAAAAAATTAACGCCTCTTACGTTAGAGCTTGGCGGGAAAAGCCCATGTATTGTACATAAAGATGCAAAGCTAGATGTAACCGCAAGACGTATCGTTTGGGGGAAGTTTTTGAATGCTGGGCAGACGTGTGTAGCGCCTGATTATATGTACGTTCATTCTTCAGTGAAAGAGCAGTTAATCGAGGCATTAAGACATGAAATCGCAGAGCAATATGGAAAAGATGCTTTGCAAAATGACAATTATGTACGAATTGTGAGTGAGCGTCATTTTGAACGCTTATGTACATTTTTGCAAGATGGTAAACCTGTGATTGGCGGGAATTATACGAAAGAAACATTACACATCGAGCCGACAGTGTTAACGAATGTTACATGGCAAAGTGCTGTTATGGAAGATGAAATTTTTGGGCCGATTTTACCAATTATAGAATATGACAAAATAGAAGAGGTAATTGAAACGATTCAGCACCATCCAAAGCCGTTAGCACTATATGTATTTTCTGAAGATAGAAAAGTGCAAGAGAAAGTGACGAGTAATATTTCATATGGCGGAGGATGTATAAATGATGTCGTATATCATCTTGCAACGCCATATTTACCTTTTGGGGGCGTTGGAAGTAGTGGATTAGGCAGCTATCATGGTGAACAAAGTTTTCGGACTTTTTCCCATTATAAAAGCATTTTGTCCCAATCTACAGCATTCGACATGAAAATTCGTTACTCTTCTACAAAAAGTGCTTTAAAATTCATACGAAAGTTGTTAAAATGATGATGGTGTTTATCAGTAGGCGTAGCCGTATGATAAAAACCCCTTCGCAACTGAAGGGGTTTTTCTGTTCGACATATGTATTATGCGAAAATGAATCAAACATACTACATAAAGAATAGAAGAGAACGCTGCTAAACAACCATTTTTGTTTGGATCGAAACAAAAAATAGTCTATAGAACATAAATATTTATTCATGAATATAAAAATTAAAATTTAAGGTAGATAGGACGGGAAAATGAAAAAGATTATTAAAGTTGAAGCAGTAGAAAAACATTTTGGAAATCAAGTGATTATCCCCCCTCTTTCTTTAGATATTAAAGAAGGAGAATTTTTAACAATTTTAGGACCGAGTGGTTGCGGGAAAACGACTTTACTTCGTATGATCGCAGGATTTGAAACCCCAACTAAAGGGAATCTTTTATTAGATGATGAAAAGATTAACGATTTGCCGCCATACAAGCGTCATATGAATTTAGTGTTCCAACATTACGCACTATTCCCACATATGAATGTTGAAAAAAATATTTGTTTCGGTATGAAAATGCAAAAAGTATCAGCAGCAGAACAGAAAGAACGTGCGGAAGAGGCAATGCGTTTAACGCAGTTACTTGAGTTCCGTAATCGTAAACCTTCGAAGCTTTCTGGTGGACAGCAGCAGCGTGTAGCAATTGCAAGAGCAATTGTAAACAACCCACGTGTATTACTATTAGATGAGCCACTTGGAGCGCTTGACTTTAAGTTAAGAAAAGATTTGCAACGTGAATTGAAAAACTTACAACGTAATTTAGGAATTACATTCATATATGTAACGCACGATCAAGAAGAAGCGATGAGTATGAGTGATCGTATTGTCGTTATGAATAAAGGGCATATCGAACAAGTCGGCACGCCTAAAGAAATTTACAATAAGCCGAAAACATTGTTTGTTGCGACGTTCATCGGTGAAAATAATATCGTGAAAAATGGGGAAAACTACGTAGCAGTTCGCCCTGAACATGTAAAAGTTCGCTCGGTTGAAGAGCCAATTTTAAAAGAATACCATCTTGGACATATTGAAGATATTGAATTTGTTGGAAATATGGAAAAGCTATATGTACGTGAGGAGAAAACAGCGGAATTACTAATGGCATACCAAACTGCTGAAGAAGCAACGCAGTGGAGCATTGGAGATAATGTATATGTAGGCTGGGAGCAAGAGGACGAGGTGACCTTAAATTGAAGAAAGGGAAATTACTCGCATTACCTACAGTCGTATGGCTGTTACTCTTCTTCCTAATTCCACTTCTGTTCGTATTAGCATTTGCCTTCATGCAGCGCGGAGCA
Organism: Bacillus sp. DB-2; assembly: GCF_003315125.1. Lineage (NCBI taxonomy): Bacteria > Bacillati > Bacillota > Bacilli > Caryophanales > Bacillaceae > Bacillus > Bacillus sp. DB-2. The sequence continues at coordinate 195,159 of NZ_QNRN01000012.1, forward strand.
TACGGGACAGTGGAAATGAAATTTACATTAGATAACATAGCACGTGTGTTTGATCCATTATATATGGGGACATTATGGGAAACAGTGAAGATAGCTGTTATTACGACAGTACTATGTTTATTAATCGGTTATCCATTCGCCTATACAATTACAATTGTTGATCGTAAATATCGTTCTATCCTTCTATTATTGGCAACGATTCCGTTCTGGATTAACTTTCTTGTTCGTTCATACGCATGGATTGTTATTTTACGTTCACAAGGACTTGTAAACACATTGCTATTGAAACTAGGTATTATTAGTGAACCTTTAAATCTGTTATACAATACACCTTCTGTAATACTCGGAATGGTATATTCTTTATTACCATTTATGATTTTACCAGTGTATGCAGCAATTGAGCAGCTTGATAAGCGTAAGCTAGAGGCAGCTTATGATTTAGGAGCAACACCAGTAAAGGCATTTTGGAATGTAACAGTACCGATGACGATGTCAGGGATTACTACGGGTTCTATTTTAGTATTCGTTTCGTCTATCGGAATGTTTGTTGTATCAGACGTTATGGGTGGATCGAAAGTAGCATTAATCGGAAACGTAATTCAAAACCAATTCTTAGGTTCACGTGACTGGCCGTTTGGTTCCGCGTTATCTATGATTGTTGTTCTATTCTCTGTTCTGTTAATTTACTTATATTATCGTGCAACGAAAGTATATAAATATGATGGAAACGGAGGGGAATAGGCAAAAATGAAGAAGTTTTTAGTTTCTTATTCTTGGTTAATCTTATTGTTTTTGTATTTTCCAATGATGGTTTTAATGGTATATTCCTTCAATGATTCTCGCATTAATGCGGAATGGGAGGGCTTTACACTCCATTGGTATACAGATTTATTTCAAAAACAAGATGTTATTGATGCGTTTGTAAATAGTATTACGATTGCTCTTATAACGACAATTGTGACGACAGTTCTTGGTGTGATTTTTGCTATTGCAATACACCGTTACAAATATCGTTTTGAAGGGGCCATTAACGGTCTTGTATATTTACCAATTTTAATTCCTGATATTTTAATGGGATTATCTTTACTTATCCTATTTAGTCAATTAGGTATAGAACTTGGAAAAACAACAATTATTATTGCACACATTACATTCAGTATTTCATTTGTTGTTGTTATTTTAGCGGCACGTCTTTCTGGTATGGGACGTGATTTAGAAGAGGCTGCAAACGATTTAGGAGCAACGCCGTGGCAAACGTTTCGTTATGTAACGTTTCCAGCAATTGCACCAGGAGTTATTTCAGCCGCATTATTAACATTCACATTATCGATTGATGATTTTGTAATTAGTTTCTTCGTATCAGGACCAGGATCAACAACATTGCCATTATACATTTATAGTATGGTTAAGCGCGGAGTATCACCTGAAATTAATGCTCTTTCTACAATATTAATTGTTGTAATTGTAGGATTAATGGTGCTATCGGAAATCTTCCGTAATAAAGGTGCAGACGGTGAAGAAAACTCTGGAGGACACCTTCCTTTATAATACGAATGATATAGAAAGAACGAGGAGGTAATAAACCGATGAAATTAGTGAAGAGATTAGCTGGTATAGCAATTAGCTTCAGTCTTGCTGCAGGTGTACTTGCTGGTTGCGGTGAGAAAAAAGAAGAATTAAACATTTATAGCTGGGCTGACAATTTTGATGAGCAAGTTTTAAAAGATTTTGAAAAGAAATATAACGTGAAAATTAACTATGATAAATATGCAAGTAATGAAGAAATGCTTGCGAAATTACAAGCTGGTGGCGCGACATATGATTTAATTCAGCCATCTGATTACATGGTGAAAACGATGGCGAAGATGGACTTATTAGCGCCTTTAGATAAGAAGAACATCCCGAATATCGAGAACCTTGTTTCTAACTTTAAAACACCTGCGTTTGATCCAGAGAATAAGTATTCTCTAGTATATACTTGGGGTGTAACAGGCATTGCATACAATAAAAAGTATGTGAAAGAAGCACCTACAAGCTGGAATGATTTATGGAACGATAAATATAAAGGACATGTTACTTTATTAAATGATTCTCGTGAAGTATTAGGAATGGGACTTAAGAAAAATGGTTTCTCTAATAGTACAAAAGAGGATGCACAGTTAAAGACAGCGTCTAATGATTTACAGAAGCTACTTCCAAACTTATTAGCATTTGATACAGATAATATTAAACAAAAATTCATTACAGAAGATGCGTGGATCGGGACTGTATGGTCTGGAGACGCAGCATTTATCGCGAAAGATAACAAAGATGTAGGATACGTTGTACCAAAAGAAGGCGGCACAATTTGGGCTGACACGTTAGCGATTCCAAAAGGTGCGAAACATAAAGAACTTGCAGAGAAGTTTATGAATTACTTATTAGATGAAAAAGTAAGTGTGAAAAACTATGAGTCAATTGGTTACAGTAATCCAAATGAAAAAGCTCGTCCTCTTCATAGTAAAGAATATCGTGAAAACCACATGATTTTCTTAACGAAAGAAGAATTAGATCGTACAGAATGGCTTGTTGATGTAGACGATAAGTTAAAAGATTACGATCGTTACTGGACAGAGCTGAAAACAAAAGGTAAATAAGTAAGAAAATGCGGTTTCTAAAGTAGAAATCGCATTTTTTCATAAGTAGGAGGAAATCGTTTGAAGAAAAAGTTACATCGATATGAGTTCATGTGTATGATTTTATTACTTGCTTTATTCGGCATTATCGCTTGGAGAGTACAAGCAAGCGGAGTTACAGCAGTGGATACATATGCCCGAGAGATGGTAAAAGGATTACAAACAGAAAGCTCAATTACATTCTTCACATATTTTACAAAGTTAGGATCTGCAATTGGAGTTATAACGACACTAATTATAAGTTTGCTCGTTTTTTGGAAAAAACGTTATTATGCTGCTATGATCGTGTATCCAATGGCTATATTAACGACACATCTTGTTAATAAAGGGATAAAAGAAATTGTAAAAAGAGACCGTCCATCATTAAACGAGGCACTTGATGCACTTGGATATAGCTTCCCAAGTGGACATGCAATGCTATCTATTATGACATTTGGTTTTCTTGCCTATATCATTGCTGCCAATTTGAAGAGTGTAGCTGGGAAATATGGTATTACGATTTTGATGGGAATATTAATTATATTGATTGGATTAAGTAGAGTTATTTTAAATGTTCATTATCCGACTGATATTTTAGCTGGTTACTGCGCAAGTGGTATTTTGTTAATTATAGCAATTTATTGTCATCGTTTACTTACCGAGAGATTGGGACTTAATAACGAGAGATAGAAAAACGTCTAGAAAAACTAGTATTATAGTTTTTCTAGACGTTTTTTGTTTACGGGGAGATGTGATACAGTATAAATGACAAGTGAATTATATAAAGTAGGTGAAAATGTGTGAAGACAAATGTACATAAAATTGATAAGTGGGGGAAGTTAGGAACTTTTTTGTATCAATTTCGTTATACAGTAATTGTAGCATTACTACTACTTGCGATAGTGCTCGGTATTTTTGCTCCAAAACTTCCGGGAGTATTGGGCGGTGATGGTTTCCAAACAGAAGGGGATTATCAAAAGACGAAGGAAATTTTAGATAAAGATTTTAAGCAGTCTCAGGATACACTTTTACTCATTTTTGAGAAGAACAAGAATGCTACACATGAGGAGTTTCAAAAAGGTATAGAGGGAATTATAAAACATATTCAAGAGAAAGAAACGTATGAGTCTTTCCATCATCCGATAGAAAATAAAGTGATGCTACAAGATGATATCGGTTATGCGACGATTTTATTTTCCGGGAAAACAAATAAAGAACGAATGGAAAAGACATTACAATTTGCCGGAAAAATCGAGAAGGAAAGTAATAGCGTATTAAAAGTAACACCGACAGGATATCCGAAAATTAATCAAGAGATTAATGAAAGAACGCAAAATGATTTAAAAGTAGCAGAGATGATTGGATTACCTATTGCTTTTCTCGTACTATTATTCTCATTTGGTAGTCTGATTGCGTCTATTTTACCGATTGTAAATGGCGCGCTTAGTGTAATTAGTACGATGGGGATTTTATATTTTATAGGTAGTGATAAAGAGCTATCTATTTTCGTGTTAAATGTTGCGCCGATGATTGGGCTCGCATTATCAATTGATTTCGCACTGTTATTTGTAAATCGTTTCCGAGAGGAAGTTGCGAAGAGAACAGTGAAAGAAGCGATAGCGATTACGTATCAAACGGCAGGGCGTGCTATCGTATTTTCAGGGTTATGTGTATTCGTCGGTTTATCAGGCTTATTTTTCTTTAAGATAGATTATATTCAGTCTGTTGCTATTAGCGGGATGATTGTCGTTATTATGAGCATTTTGTTTTCGCTCACACTTCTTCCAGCGTTATTATCTTTAATTGGTAAAAGGATATTAAAAAAGAATCAGGCGGCGCCTACCCCATCAAATGTATGGCGTAAATTTGCACAGTTTGTAATGAAACATCCAATCGTCATGATTATTGTTGTTACAACATTTATTGTTATTTGTTTATTACCGCTACGTACAGCTAACTTGCAGTTTCCTGGTGTTGAAGCGTTACCTGAAAAGAGTGATACGAGAGTTGCATTTGAGAAGTATGAAGAAGCCTTTAATAAAACTGTCCAAACACACGCTGATGTTACATTAGTAGTAGAGACGAAGAAAAACATAACAGAAAAAGAAAGTTTACAAAAGATAGAGGCTGTTGTTCAAAAGTTAAAAGATGATAAGCAAGTATATAAGGTAAAAAGTGTATATGACGGGCTAAATGGAATGAAAGCAGATCAAGTTGCTGGAATATTGCAGTCGCCAGAAGCTGCGAAAATAGCTCCTGTATTTGAAGCGTATACGAAAGGAAATAAAACAACAATGGAAGTCTTTTTGGATACGAAGCCAAGTACAGAAACTGCAAAACAATGGGTTCGTGATTTCAAAAAGAATTATAAAGAAAATGATGTTACTTATTATTTGGGCGGTATGACAACGTTCCAGCAAGAGTTAGAAGATGAAATTAAAGATAAAGTTGCAATTGGTATGTCTGTTATATTTGGATCAACCTTTGTCATTTTATTATTCGCATTCCGCTCTATACTCATTCCAATTAAAGCTATTATTATGAACGTACTTAGTTTAAGTGCAACAATTGGAATTGTTATTTGGTTATTTGAAGGTGGCCATTTCGGATTAGAAGAGAGTTCAGTTTTATTTGTATTACCAATCTTTATTTTCGGCCTCGTATTTGGGCTTAGCATGGATTATGAAGTATTTCTTATTTCACGTATTCATGAGCTCTATGAAGAAACAGGAGATAACGATCAAGCAACGTTAGAAGGACTTGTATCGACAAGTAGAATCATTACGTCAGCTGCTTTAATTATGATTGTTGTTACCGGTGCGTTCGCCTTTACTGATATTTTACCAGTAAAGCAGATGGGGCTTGGGGTTGCATTAGCAATATTTCTTGATGCAACAATTATCCGTCTTATGCTCGTACCAAGTTTAATGAAATTGTTTGGGGATTGGAACTGGTGGCTACCATTTCGAAAGAAAAGAGAAAAATCATCATAAAAAAACTCATCTATATGAAGTGAACCCCGAAAACGGGACACCTATCAAAACACCTAAACCATCTGTTCCCTAAATTCTTTAGGGGATAGGTGGTTTAATTTTTCTTGAA
>NZ_QNRN01000013.1:0-200840 GCF_003315125.1 Bacillus sp. DB-2
GAGTGGTGGCTTCTTCTATAAGGAAGAACTGCTCTTTTTCGAAAGGGTGGTGCAAGTGGGGAAACGATTATTCGTTTCTAGTACCAACCAAAAACTTACTTGGGGTGTTACCTTAAGGTGGCATGAATTCTAGAGCGTCAAACTGTCTAGCGATAGACGAAAAGACCTAGCGTTCTAACTCAAGCCTCCACTGAAACGTTTTATCTCAGTGGGGGTAGTTGACAATGATTCACAAATTGTTAAAATTCGGATTTGTGTGAGGGGGATGTGGATATTTTTCGCAAAATGAAAAAGCAGGACATAAGTATTTACACCCATGTCCTGCACTTGATTTATACTCTCGTAATGGCACGTGGAAATAAAATATTATTTTCTAAATGAATGTGCTCAAATAAATCAGACTCTAGCGCTTCAAGACGTTGGTAAACAAGTCGATAAGTGCCGCAAGCGCCTTCTGGTGGAGTAAAATCATTTGTCACCTTACGAAGTTCTTTAATAATATTGCCAGCGTGGTTATGTTCATTTTCGAGCTCATCTACTACTTTACGTAACTTTGCATAGTTTTCATCAGTTGGATTTTGTTCGAATTCTAAAATTAACGGAAAATCTTCCGTTTCTTCTTTAATTAAATGTTGTTCTAATTCCATTTTAAGTTCATGAAATAGCTTATGAATTTGAGCTAAATGAGGCTGATTTGCCCCATGAACACGTAATGCCTTCGTTACATATGGACTTAGCTGTGGCAACTCTTCATTTAAAAAGCGATGATGCTTATTAATTACATAATCAATCAATTCGCGATAAGAAGCATTTTTCCAATCAATTTCAGATTCATCTAATAGTTTCGTATTATGATAAAGCGTATTTAACTCTGTAATTACTTCAGAAGCTGATAAATTTCTTTCATTAATTGCATCAATAAGTGGTCTATTACCACCACAGCAAAAATCTATTCTATATGACTTAAAAAGGTCGCTAGCTTTCGGGAATTGCGTAACAATCTCACCAACAATTGAAGTTTCAGTAAATGTATGTTTCATATGAATGCCTCCATAAAATTTAAATGTAATATCTAAATTAAGAATAGCGATAAATTAAAATTAATGTGGTGATTTAAATCACTTATTATGTGTCATTTTTGAGAATAATAAAATGAGTTTTATAAAAGGGAGAGGGAGGGTAATTCGTCGCAATAGTTTCTGATAATAAAAAAAGAAGCTTACTAGAAGCTTCTTTTTTACTACTATTTTTCACATGCAACTCCATCGCCATCACGATCAAGTTTAGAGCTATAACCTGGTTGATCTCTATATAATGGAGCTTTTCCAGCATTTTTAACTTCAGTACAATTTTTGTAAGTTACATTACTATTGTTACTTGCAGCTGGTTGTGTTTGAGCTTGCTGTGCTTTTTGCTGATCCTCTTGTTGTTTGCGAGCTTGTTCATCAGCCTGGCGTTTTTGCTCTTCTTGTTGTTTGCGAGCTTGTTCATCAGCCTGGTGTTTTTGCTCTTCTTGTTGTTTACGAGCTTGTTCATCAGCCTGGCGTTTTTGTTCTTCTTGTTGTTTACGAGCCTGTTCATCAGCCTGGCGTTTTTGCTCTTCTTGTTGTTTACGAGCCTGTTCATCAGCTAGACGTTTTTGCTCTTCTTGTTGTTTACGAGCCTGTTCATCAGCTAGACGTTTTTGCTCTTCTTGTTGTTTACGAGCTTGCTCATCAGCTAGACGCTTTTCATCTTCTTGCTTAAGAGCTTGCTCTTCGGTTTGGCGTTTTTCATCTTCTTGTTGTTTACGAGTTTTTTCGTCCGCCTCTTTCTTTTCTAATTCCTTTTTCTTTTCGTCATCTTTTTTCTCTTCACTATTAGAAGCGACTTGTTTATTCGTTGCTGTCGTTTTTGCAGAAGAAGGACTTGAAATACCTGATAGCGCAACAAAAATGACAAATAAAATAGCTGTGATAATAAATTGTTTTTTTGCTACACCTGTCTTTTTAATTACGGATAAGATTGCTAGAACAAGGAAAAAAATAAATAAAATCAAACTTAAAGTAGCAAAGAAATCGATGACTGGGTGTTCAGATTTTGTAGTGCCCATTCCTATTAAGAGAAATGAAATCATAAAAAGAATAACAGTTGGACGACCATACTGTTTTGCTTTTCCATTTTTCTTAAAGAATGAAATGATACATAAAATTAAAAGAATAAAAGCAATAAAAGATAAAGCTGCACCAATATTACTCAAAACTGCCATTTTAATACCTCCATTTGTAAGATTTTCTCTATAGATTATATAGGGATTTATTGGATATTACACGTTTTATATTAATTTAGAAAATTAATATTTTAATAGACATATAAACATTTATTTTATATATAAGGAAAAATAGATGTATTTACTATTACTTTTTGAAAGAGATTTCATAAATTATAGTATATCGATTGAAAGGAGGAGATTTGTATGGAATTTCAATTATTAGTGAATTGCGTGTTACAAGAAGGGAATGCTTACTTTTTAGTAACAAAAGTAGATGATGTTATTACGTTGAAAGTGCCAATTACAGCAGGAGTAGCAGGTTTATTCTTAGCTTTAGGTGTACCAAGATGTTCTTAATTTAGCTTTTGATAGTAAAAGGATGAGGGACAAGCCTTACCCTTTTACTATTACATAATTTTTTTATGTAAACTAAATGAGTTTTTTAATATTATTTTTGCCATAGCACGTTTAAAACGGACATGCATATACTATAATGTTTCATTGGCCTTTGATGATGAACGATAGTTTTAAAAAGTGTATCGAAAGTAGAAGTGATATTCTTTTCAATAATGAAAATAAAAGAGGTGCTAGTATATATGAAAAGACGAACGTATGATATTCCAGTCGTATTACGAAGAGAATGGTTTTTAATAGAATTAGCGCATTTAACAAAAAAATATGGGATTGAAATAGCAACTAGTAAAATAGAAGATGCACCATTTCTAAGAGATCAAGTTACAGAATTCAAAATAGGAGCGGGTTTGCAATACGATAAATATGATGATGAGTATATCATCGAGTTTTAAACAAAGAAGCTGCGTATAAAAGGTTATTAAAGAGACCTTTTATACGCAGTTTTTTTGTAAAGAGAAAGCTTTATTGAGAAATATTCAAAACGCTTATTGTAAAAAGGAATGAAGAAATGTTGAGAGAATAACGTTTGATAAGAAAGGAATGCGGCTATTAATTTCTTATTATATTGTAACGTAAAAGTAATTGATTAAATGGAATTTACAACAATTGGTGTTCAACGGAATGGCAGCGTTTTCTTTCAGGAGAAAAAGGGGGATGTTAATGGGAATTATGAAAAGGAGTATCGCATTATTTATTGTACTTTGTTTTATGAGTCCGCTGGTTTTTAGTGCAAATGTACACGCGGAGGTTGTAACAGAGCTTAAGACTGGCTTTCCAGATCAAGAAGTATTTACTCCTGGAGAATGGTTTTTAGGTCAGAAACCTACTAATTATGATGAGAATAAACCACCAATTCTCTTTGTACAAGGAAGAAATGGTAATGCGGATAGTTGGTATGGAAAGACAGTATATCATGAGATGAATGATATGTACGATTATGCTTTGAAAGCAGGCTATCAAACTGTATTTATTCAATTATATGATGCCGCGGGGAAAGGATCAGCTAGCCAATGGGACAATGGAAAATTGTTAGCACAAAAGCTTGAAGAGATTTATAATCATTTTGGCAAAAAAGTAAATATTGTAGCTCACAGTAAAGGTGGTATTGATACACAAGCTGCGTTAGTTGGATATGGAGCGAATCGATTTGTTGGAAGTGTTATTACGCTTGCCACTCCGCATTACGGATCCAATTTAGCGGATTTATCATATAGTTGGTGGGCAGGATGGCTTGCCTCTATATTAGGTCAAAAAGATGATGGGACATATTCATTGCAAATAGGTGAAATGGCAAAGTTTCGTTCTACAATAGATAATAATCCTGCAGCTAAATTAAACCGTTACTATACGGCTACTGGGACAAGCTGGGGACCTGTTTTTTCAGCATTATCTATGGGCGGGTTGTATTTGTCATCATACGGTTCTAATGATGGGTTAGTGAATGAATGGAGTGCTAAGTTACCATATGGAACACATTTATTTACAGATTCACGGTTTGATCATGATAATATCCGAAAAGGTTCAGCTGTTTTCGCACGAATTGAACCATATTTACGGACAGTAAATGTACCAGTACCAGCTTTATTAGCCCCGAGTAATAGTTCAGAGGATAAGGTAGAACAATTAAACACAACTTCTAATCAAGCTATTTTAGGAGGAGAGTTGTCACAAAATGAGTGGGTAGGGCAAACTATCGCAGTTGATAAAAAGGCAGAAGGGGTAATTTCTGTTTTAACAGCTTCTTCGGATGTAGAAATACAACTAATATCTCCAAAAGGAAAAGTTTATACAAATAAAGATAGTGCTGTATCTACTGGTGAAGGTGAATCTTTCTTTAAAGGAGCGACTATAAGAACATTTAAATTTGATAAAATGGAAGAAGGAGAATGGCAAGTTAAAATGATGGCGAAGCAGCAGAAAGATGCATATTTAATCGTGACCGATTACAAAAAAGATGCTCCGTTCGTCCTTCAAATGCCGGCAAAGGTTAAAGTAAATAAAGCAGAGTATAAACTCAAAAAATCACCTGTAGCTCCAGAAATGAAAGGCGATCTTTCAGTAACAGTACGAGTAATTAATAAAGATGGAAAATTAGTTTCTGAATCAAATGAATCGAAAAACATTAATACAACTACATTTACAGGTGCTTTGAAAAATATAGAACAGCCGGGTGTATATAACGTTACAATTGATATAAAAGGAATGAATAAGGAAGGACAACCTTATAATCGTACGATAGTTAAATCGGTTTATGTGGAGAAGTAGGAAAGAATGAATCGGTTTTAATAAAAAAAGTGCCGAATTCTTGTGGCAGAAGGATTTCGGCACTTTTTCATGTTTATTAGATGAATAGAAAAGTGAAATGGGAGTTTATGTTGTATAAGAGGACGATAGGAATCAAAAAAACGTTATGCAATAAAAAAAGATACTAAATTAGTATCTGAATGTGAGGGAATAGTATTAACTTAGTTTTGTAACTGTTAATTCAACTGAATTTATACCATTATCACAAGTTACAATACTTTGATGATTGAAACCACTATTATTTCTAAGTTGAAGAGTTGAATTAGCAGGCACCGTAACAATAGTTTCGCCAGCTAGTTGAAGGCATTCGTTATTTGATGAAGTATTCATTTGAAAAGCGAAATCACCTTGACTATTAGCAAGTGGATTATTATTTAAAAATATAGTTATGACTGGAATATGGGGAAATACAGGATTTAACGTAGTGTTAATACTTGAAATGAAAGAAATTCTATAATCACCAGCTTTACTAAATTGTATAGTAGTCGGATTTAATAAGGAAACTCCTCCTGCCAAAGGGCCAACGTGATTAAACGGAAAAGAACCGCCAAAAGGAACAGTTATAAACTCAGTTTGCCAAAAAGTGCCGTAAGCAGGCTTAGATGATTTATGTGAATGGTCGCATGAACATTTTTTATACGAACTGGAAGATTGATGGCACGAACATTTTTTATATGAACTAGAAGAAGAGTGGCATGAAGATCTTTTATATGAACTTGAAGAATGATAGTATGAACCCAATATATTACCTCCTATTATTAATAAATGTATAACACATAGTAGTTTATGCAATCGAAAAGCAATTGGCGTGTATACTTGTCCATATATAAGGTAATAGATTTAGGATAAAAAACTGGCATAATATAAAGTACTCTAATGAGGGGATATAGTTTTCAAAAAATGGAGTTAGAATATTCTATGTGATAAATTTTGGAAAATAAAAAGGATGAATATTTAGCAGATAACTCTATCCAAGGTTTTAAAATGTTGAAGTATTTAAACTTTAAGATAGTATATCGCCAAAGTAAAGAAGAGAAGTATTTAAAGGACAGCATTTTAGTGAAACAGAGAAATGGAAAAAGCGATGATTAAGTTTTTAACTTAGTCGTCGCTTTTTATTTATGTAGTTGTGCAGGAAGAAGGCAAAAAATATCGAATGAATGTAATTATACAGAATTGTTTGTATTTATTTTGAATAATAGTTAAAGATACGTTAGTTATATTTCAAACAGTAAGAAAAGAGAGATTAAATAATAGAGGGAGCAACGTACATGGAAAATATATTAAAGGTATCCTCAAAATCAAGTCCGAATTCAGTGGCAGGTGCAATAGCCGGTGTACTAAGAGCAAGTGGCAAAGTAGAAATCCAAGTGATTGGAGCTGGTTCTTTAAATCAAGCGATTAAAGCAATTGCGATTGCAAGAGGTTTTGTAGCTCCAAGTGGCATTGACTTGGTGCTTGTTCCAGCGTTTCAAGAGGTTACTATCGATAATCAAGAAAGAACAGCAATCAAATTAATTGTAGGTCCTAGAAGGAGAAGGTCTTAATAGCGAGCATTAATATAAGGGGATTTGAAAAGGTCAATAGACTCCAAAAAGTTATACACGTTATTTCATTTTACAGTTCCTTGGGCGTGGATACAGTATTGTACCGGATTTATGACTTTTAATTCCTCTTTATATTTAGCGGGTTTTTCTAGAAACTTAAAAATGCCAAATCCTTTGTGACATAAGGGATTTGGCATTTTTGAGGTTTTTATGTTTTTTAAAATCAACAATTCTAAAACTGCTCATTCTTCTCCCAAGATTCTACAATATAATGAGCAATCGTTGGGTTGAATCCTTTACCAACTAAGAACATAATCGCAGCAACTTCTGTTAAAGCATGTTTGTGTGATGTATGTTTCGCTTCATTCAAGCCGTAATCTACCCAAGGTTTTACGAAATCAAGTACAGGTTTCTTTAAAGGTAAAAACTGTGTACCGACAACTTGTTGGATTTGTTGTTGCGTTGGTTCTGTAATAGGTCCAGGTGGTAAAATTTGTGGTTGTGTAATATCTAAAGTCGGCCCAGGTGGTAATATTTGTGGTTGCGTCGGATCAATTGTTGGTGGTTTAGGTGGTGAGACACGTGCGTCATAGTTTGGTTGATACATTTGTTGTTGGTATGGATTTTGTTGATATTGTGGTTGCGTCTCGTATGGAGTACCTTGAAATTGAGGTTCTTGGCTAGGTTGTGCTACGTATGGATTTTGAGGATATTCATAATTTGGACGTGTGTCATAAGGGTTTTGAGGATATTCAGTTTCTTGATTTTGCGGTGTTGCGTATGGATTTTGTTCGTATTGTGGCTCTTGATGTTGTGTCTCTTGCTCCTCATATTGTTCAGCATATCTTTGTTCCTGATGTTGAGGATAAAGAGGCTGTTGTGGGTAAGGCGGTTGGTTATTATAGAACATTTTTATTCCTCCTTCATAATGATGCCTACCACCTAGTGTATGGGCGGACAAGAAAATATGTGATGAAAAAATGCGGGCGTGTTACAATAAGTAACTGGGTGAAGATAAAATGATAAAACAAGAAAAAATACAAAAAACAATAACTTTCGTAAAGCATATTTTAGAAAAAGATGCGAGTGGGCATGATTGGTATCATATTGAACGCGTACATAAATTGGCGATTTCTTTATCCGAGCAAGAAGGGGGAAATCGTTTTATAATTGAAATGGCAGCATTACTTCACGATGTAGCAGATGAGAAGTTAAATGAGAGTGAAGAAGCAGGAATGAAAAAAGTTTCTGATTGGTTAGAAGAGTTACGTGTTGAAGAAGAGGAAAGTAAGCATGTTCTTCATATCATCGCCAATATGTCTTATAAGGGCGGTCATGGTGGCACAGTTGAGTCACTTGAAGGGAGAATTGTTCAAGATGCGGATCGTTTAGATGCTCTTGGTGCAATTGGAATAGCTCGAACGTTTGCATACGGAGGAGCGAAAGGGAGATTAATGTATGATCCAACTATCCCTCCTCGAGAAGTGATGACGAAAGATGAATATAGAAAAAATAATGATCCATCTTTAAATCATTTTTATGAAAAGCTTTTAAAACTAAAAGATTTAATGAACACGAACGCAGCAAAACAAGAGGCTGAAGTTCGTCATCGTTATATGGAACAGTTTATTGAACAATTTATGAAAGAGTGGAATGCACAAATATGAAAATGTTAACTGTGGAGAACTTATCGAAATCATACGGAGAAAAACCGTTATTTGATGGATTATCATGTAGTATTACAGAAGGACAACGTGTCGGAATTATCGGTGTAAACGGTACTGGTAAATCAACGTTATTAAAAATTATTGCAGGATTAGAAACTCCTGATACAGGTGATATGACGCATTCACGCGGATATACAATTAGTTATTTATCACAGCAACCAGAGTTTGATGAAAAACTAACAGTATTAGAGCAAGTGTTCCATGGTGATACACCTTTAATTCGTCTTCTTCGTGATTATGAACAATCGTTATTAAATATCGAAAAAGATCCAAGTAATGAAAAAGTACAGGAACAATTATTTGCAGTGCAGCAACGTATGGATGCGATGAGTGCATGGGAAGCAAATGCGAATGCAAAATCGTTATTAACGAAATTAGGAATTACTGATTTTACAGCAACTGTTGGAAACCTATCTGGTGGACAAAAAAAGCGTATTGCAATGGCGCAATGTTTTATTGAAACACCTGATTTATTAATTTTGGATGAGCCTACGAACCATCTTGACCATGAGACAGTTGAATGGTTAGAAGAATATTTAGCAAGATATACAGGTGCGGTATTACTTGTAACCCATGATCGTTATTTCTTAGATCGTGTGACAAACCGTATTTTTGAATTAGATAACGGTAAACTGTATAGCTACGAAGGAAACTACAGTACATTTTTAGAAGCGAAAGCACTTCGTGAAGAGCAAGAATCGGCACAAGAATCAAAACGCCAAAATTTATATCGTCGTGAACTTGCTTGGATTCGCCGTGGTGCAAAAGCCCGTTCTACGAAACAAAAGGCGCGCATTCAGCGTTTTGATGAGCTGAAGGGACAAGAAGGACCAGCAGCGAAGCAATCAGTTGATATTGCACTAAGTGGAAGTCGTTTAGGAAAGAAAGTACTTGAATTAAAAGATGTAACGAAAAAATTTGGTGATAAAACAGTACTACATAACTTTAATCATATTGTGAAGCCTGGTGATCGTATCGGAATCATCGGAGCAAATGGAAGCGGAAAATCATCACTATTAAATATGCTTGCAGGAAAATTCTCTCCTGATAGTGGTGAAATTGAAGTAGGACAAACTGTAAAAGTTGCCTATTATACGCAAGAAAATGAAGAGATGAATTTAAACCAGCGTATGATTGAATACATTAAAGAAATTGCGGAAGTTATTCATACGACAGACGGAAAAGTAATTGGCGCATCTCAAATGCTAGAACGTTTCTTATTCCTACCGCATTCACATGGAACAACGCTTGGTAAACTATCTGGTGGCGAAAGAAGACGGTTATATTTATTGCGTATTTTAATGGGAGAACCAAACGTACTATTACTTGATGAGCCTACGAATGATTTAGACACACAAACATTAACAGTGCTAGAAGATTATTTAGAAGATTTCCCAGGTGTTGTTTTAACTGTATCGCATGACCGTTACTTTTTAGATAAAGTAGTAGATGAATTGTTCATCTTTACTGGCGAAGGCGAAGTGCGTGAATTCCTAGGTAGTTATACAGAGTATTTAGAAATGGAAAAAACGAGAGAACTCATTGAGAAAGCAGAAGTTCAAAAGGAGAAAAAAGTAGTAGAAGAGGCTCCGAAACAACAACGTAAACGTAAACTTTCTTACAATGAGCAGCGTGAATGGGAAACAATTGAAGATACAATTGCACAACTAGAAGAGAAACTTGAGTCAATTGGAGAAGAACTTACGAATGTTGGATCTGACTTCACAAAGGCCCAAGAATTATCTGAAGCAGGGCAGAAGATAGAAGAAGAGCTAGAAAAAACGATGGAACGATGGAGTGAACTATCCGACATCGTTGAAGGATTAAAATAAAAACAAGCTGCATATATTGAAAAGTAAAGAGAAAAACTTTACACTATTGGTAGAACCTATTTTAGGAGGGAAAAAATGAGAACATCTAATCCAATGTTGAAAAAAGAGGCATTCCGTAAAGAGGGAGCAAATACTTCTGCGATGACTATTGGCGGAACAGTAGGCAAAACGTTTATCATGCTTATCTTGCTGCTTGCAACGTCTGTCTATTCATACATACAGATGACGCAAGGTACGATGAAGATGCCAGTATTAATTGGCGCTTTAGTTATTGCGGCAATCGTCGCATTTGCGTCTATATTCTTCCCGCGCATTTCACCTATCGGTGCGCCAATCTATGCAACGGTAGAAGGGGTTGTATTAGGGAGTATTTCAGCGATTTATACAATGAAATTTGGCGATACTATCGTTTTAAACGCTGTCTTACTAACAGTTTCAATTCTATTTGCAATGCTAGTGTTGTATGCAACACGCGTAGTAAAAGTAACTGATAAATTCCGCACAGGTGTAATCGCAGCGACAATGGGAATTATGGTTATGTATTTAATCGTATTCTTACTAAACATGTTCGGTGTTACAGTTCCATATATTCACCAGGGCGGTACAATCGGTATTATCATTAGTGCAGTTATTATTGTAGTTGCTGCATTAAATCTATTACTAGATTTCGATTTAATCGAAAGTGGCGCACGTAGTCAAGCTCCAAAATATATGGAGTGGTACAGTGCAATGGGTTTAATGATGACGCTAGTATGGTTATACTTAGAAATTCTTCGTTTCGTTTCTTACTTTACGAAAAATGACTAATAAAAAAATCCTGCATGAAATGTGCAGGTTTTTTTGTTTTTAAAAATAAATTGAAAATATGGATGTTGGCGACTTAAATTGAAGGGGGATGGAATATGATGAAAGAGAAAAAAGGGATTATGAAAAAACTATTTTCTAAAAGTTTTTTCATAGAACTAGATAACGCTTTAACATATCCGTCAGCAGAAGTCATTCGTTCAGCTATTGAAGGACATGCGACAGAATGTAATGAACAATTGAAATTTGAGAGTAAAGTTAAACCGATTACTTTCTACTTAGAAAATGTAATGTACCGCGCTGAAATAAAGATGGCCCGCGGAGGATATTACATATC
The DNA here is from genome assembly GCF_003315125.1 of Bacillus sp. DB-2. Classification (NCBI taxonomy): domain Bacteria; kingdom Bacillati; phylum Bacillota; class Bacilli; order Caryophanales; family Bacillaceae; genus Bacillus; species Bacillus sp. DB-2. The sequence continues at coordinate 11,217 of NZ_QNRN01000013.1, forward strand.
TTGCAGTGAAGTATAATATTTTTGGAAACCTTACATGTTTAAACTATGTAGGGTTTCTTTTTTTGATTTGTAAGATATAAAGTAATAATTTTTGCTTACAAACATATCATTTTGCGCTTTTTACCCTTCCAACATTTTTCTTTACAATGAAGAAAAATATGTGAGGTGGTATAACTTATGATGAATCGAGTTGTATTAATCGGTAGATTGACAAAGGAGCCAGAATTATACTACACAAAACAAGGTGTCGCTTATGCACGAATATGTGTTGCGGTGAATAGAGGTTTTCGAAATAGTTTAGGTGAGCAACAAGTAGATTTTATTAATTGTGTTGTATGGAGAAGGTCGGCTGAAAATGTAACAGAATATTGTACGAAAGGCTCACTTGTTGGGATTACAGGGCGTATTCATACGAGTAATTACGATGATGAACAAGGAAAGAGAGTATATAGAACTGAAGTTCTGATTGAGAGCATTACATTTCTGGAGAGAAGGAGGGAGGGGGCATCGCAATAAGATGTAAAGAGTATTAAAAGTTAAGAGGGCTTTGTAGCATAGCCCTCTATTATTTTTGATTGATACCTTCCCAAACAACATCTAACTGTTGATTGAGTATATTTTTCGCATTTGTTTCATTAGAATTTAATAGGGATTGGGACATGAGTGTATAAAAATAAGTACTCATAATAGTAGAAGTGATAATATTTATATCCCATTGACTGTTTAATTTTCCTGTTTCTTTCGCTGCTGTAATAATTGAAGACAAACTTTCTTGTAGCTGTTGTATACTTTTTAATTCATTTTCTACTAAGTAGTTAGATTTAATAATTTCAAAAACAGCATGCTTCATTAATTCTCCATGTCCAGTAAAGCGATCTAGTAAGTCTCCTAAAACAAGTTTGATTCGTTCTTTTGGATGTTCCACATTTTCATACGTTTTTAAACTTTCATTCCATAGTTCAATTTGAGAATCACCTAAAAATAATAATATGTTTTCTTTTTTCGGAAAGTAGTTGAAGAAAGTTCCTTTTGCAATCCCGCATGCAGTAGTAATATCTTGAACCGTTACATTTTCGTACCCACGTTCTTGGAAGAGCTGTACTGCTTTTAGGAATATGAGTTCTTTTAATTCTTTTTTTCTCGTTTCTCTAAGCATATAATCTACTCCTAACAAAAACAATTATATCTATTTCTTAGATAATCTCAAACGAAATTTTATTTTATGCACAAATTTACTGTTTAATAAAATTTAATACAATCATGGGGGTTTTTAGGTCGTGTTGTACTTGAACGCCTTTAATAGTTGTATCATTAGAGTCTTCGGCTATTGTAATTGTCTCATCATCATTCACCCAAATTAATAAAGTTTTGATTGAATGATCTTCATATACAATTTCCATTTTACTCGATACAGATTCCATAGTTTGTTTTGTTAAGGAGATTTCTTTAGGTGTACCTGCTTGAATAGATTTGAGCATTTGTACAATAAATCCATTATTATTTGTTTCTGCTTTTACTGTAATATTTTCCTTCATATTTAATAACTTTACATCCGTTACATCATCTGTTTTTAATGCTAGTTTTGAGTCTGCTTTATTTGAGGTGTAAGCAGAGCATCCAAGTAAACTAATAAGTAATATAGTTGAAAATAAGATAGAGAGAAATCTGGTCATACTTTTCGCCACTTTTCGTTGTAGTTTTTTATAAATGAAAATTGTATAGTTCATGTGCTTGCTTTTCAGAAACCCATTTCGGAACAAGTTTCATTACTTGGTTTCTTAGTATAGTTAAGGATTTACTCTCTATTTGCGCCATTTTTCCAACTTTCCATGCAGTGTTTGAGATTTTTTCAATTCTATCTCGTCTTTTTTGTTCGTATTCTGTAAATGCTTGGCGATAGTGGGCATTATTTTTGATGCATTCAGCAAGAATAATAGCATCTTCAATTGCCTGACAAGCTCCTTGGCCTAAATTCGGTGTAAGTGCATGGGCAGCATCCCCAATAAAGATGATGCGTTTGTCAAAAAACTGTTTCATTGGAATAAGGTCTACAATATCACGATGAATTATATTAACGTCCGATGCGTTTTTTAAAATAGCTGGGATGGGATTATGGAAACTTTTGAAATGATTATACAAATCTGCTGTTGTATAAGCCTTGTATTTTTGATCTCTAGCTTTAGCGTTTATGAGCGCATACCAGTATACTTCGTTGTTAGGAAGAGGGACGATACCAAATCTACCGTTTGTTCCCCAAGTTTCAATAAAATCGTTTGTTAAAGATAGATTATGAGCTGGAGTTACGCCGCGCCAACACGTATAACCGGCATAACGATAACCATCACATTGTGTTACTTGTTTTCGAACGACAGAATGAATACCATCTGCAGCAATGAGTATATTGCCGAATGCTTCACTACCATCTTGAAATAATATTTTTAAGGCGTTTTCTTCATTTTGTTCTATTTTTACGCACTCTTTTCCCCATTCGACAGTACCTTCTTGTAGTTTGGAAAGTAGCAATTGATGTAAATCTTTTCGATGAATGGAGTACATTTTTGGATAACAAGCTGGAATGGTCAATTTACTAAATATAGTTCCTTTTTCGGATACAAGGTTAAAACCGTTACTTTCATTGCCGAATTTTTTTATTTGCTCAGAAATTCCATATGGTTCAAGTGCTTGCATTGCATTTGGGGCAATGATAATACCTGCACCAGCAACAGTAGGTTCAGTATTTTTATCATATACTTTTACATCTAATCCTATTTTTTGTAAGGAAATTGCTGCGCAAAGACCAGCAATACCACCACCAATAATCATGACATTATTCATTTGTTATCCCTCCACTTTCAGATGACTTTGATCATAAAATGACCGAGGTCATTTTATGAGTTAAGATTAATGCCTTTTTTTGTTATTGTCAATTAGACTTTTAACTGTAGTTTCGGAATGATTAGGTGAAAATAGAAATAGTTAAACTTATATGAAATGTAGAAAAGGAATTAGTAAAGTTAAGCATCCGAGTAGGAGTATAGAGGGATAACATGTTACAATACAGCTAAGAACACGCAATAAAGGAGAGTATTTTTACGTGAAAATTAAAGCAATTGAACCGACGCCAAGTCCGAATACAATGAAAGTTATTTTGAATGAAGTATTACCATCAGGAGCGCGTAATAATTATACAAATGAAAATAAAGAACAAGCACCAATGCAAGTGCAAGAAATTTTGAAAATTGAAGGCATTAAAGGTGTATATCATGTAGCAGACTTTTTAGCAGTGGAGCGAAATGCGAAGCATGACTGGAAAGTTTTATTACAACAAGTTCGTGCCGTTTTCGGTGAAGAAATAGTGGAAGAAAGTGAAGAACAGCAACTTTCTCATTTTGGAGAAGTGAAAGTGTTTGTTCAAATGTTCTTTACTATTCCGATGCAAGTGAAGTTAACAGATGGAACGACAGAAGAGCGTGTAGGCTTACCTGATCGTTTTAAAGAATCCATTATGAAAGTGCAAATGTCTGCACCTAACGTTGTGAAAGAGCGCAAGTGGGTAGAGCAAAGTACACGTTACGGTAATTTTGAAGAAATCGGGAAAGAAGTAGTAGAAGAAATTATTGCTGCTTATTCAGAAGAACGTGTAAATGAAACGGTTAAAGAATTATTAGATCAAGCAGGTGCTGTTGAAGTAACGATTCAAAAGCGTGAGCCATATAAAGTAACAGAAGAGATGATGAAAGATTCTGACTGGAAAAACCGTTTTGCAGCTTTAGAACAAATGGATCCAACGGAAGAAGATATGATGGTATTGAAAATGGCATTAGATGATGAGAAAGTATCTATCCGCCGCCTAGCAACAGCTTATTTAGGTATGGTAAAAGGTGATGGAGTATTGCCGTTATTATATAAAGCGTTATTAGATCGTTCAGTAAGTGTTCGCCGTACAGCGGGAGATTGCTTATCAGACGTAGGTGATCCAGCAGCGATGTTCGTTATGATTAAATCTCTGAAAGATTCAAGTAAATTAGTACGCTGGCGTGCAGCGATGTTCTTATTTGAACTTGGTGATGAAAGTGCAATTCCGGCACTAAAAGCAGCAGAAGATGATCCAGAGTTTGAAGTGGCGATGCAAGCACGTTTAGCTTTAGAACGTATTGAAGGCGGCGAAGAAGCAAAAGGATCAGTATGGAAGCAAATGACGGAGTCTCGTAAAGGGGAATAGTTTATGATTGTTTTCTATGATAGTTGGTGCCCGATGTGTACGGCGGTTACAGAACGTACGAAAAGATTAGATAAAAAGGGTAAGATGAAATTTGTTTCATTTCGAGATGAAGATGTGGTTGAGAAGTATGAACTTTCTCAAGAATTACAAAGTAAGATGGAACAAAGATTGTATATTTTAAAAAATAATAAGTGGTATGACGGAATTCATAGCATTAACGTATTAGCAAAGGCCGTTCCATCTTATTGGTTTGCAGTACCTTTTATAAAACTATCTATCGTACTTGGATTTGGAAGTAAAGTATACGATTATATTGCCAACAATAGAAAACTTGTCCCAGTTGGACACTGTCGTGAAGGGGTTTGTGAAATCCCTACAAAAAAATGAAATCATCGTTATCTTTCTTTTGCACCTATTAATAGAGCGTGATATGATAAATTTGGAATGAAAGTTGAAGGAGAGATACAAGATGTCAAATGCATATGAAGAATACATGCGTCAAATGGTAATTCCAATGCGCCAAGAGTTAGTGCGTTCTGGATTTGAAGAGTTAACTACAGAAGAAGCTGTAACAGAATTTATGGAGAATGCATCAGGTACAACTTTAGTAGTTGTAAACTCTGTTTGTGGTTGTGCAGCTGGTTTAGCACGCCCATCAGCAGGTCAAGCGGTTGTACGTGCTGAAAAACAACCTGATCATCTTGTAACTGTATTTGCAGGTCAAGATAAAGATGCTACTGTGAAAATGCGTGAATACTTCGGAGAAATTCCTCCATCTTCACCATCTATGGCATTACTAAAAGGAAAAGAAGTTGTTCACTTCATTCACCGTCATGAAATTGAAGGCGCAACAATGGACGAAATTATTACAAACTTAGAACAAGCTTTTGAAAAGAATTGCTAAAGAAGGGGGAGAGTAAATCTCCCTCTTTTCTTTATATAGAGGTGAAAAAATGATAGTAACAACAGCAGGAAGAACGAACAAAGAAATGACAGATTATGCAAACAAGGTAGCGGAAGAATTAAATCTTTCTTTCATTAAACGTAATGACATACCAGTACATAAACTGCATGAGCAGTATGAACAAGATGTACTTGTCGTAGGGAAAAATCGATTAGCCATTTATCCAAAAGGTACGGAAGAGTCGTTTTTCTTTCATCCAAACTCAGCGATGTTTCGTGTGAAAAGGTTAATGCGCGGAGAGCACGATCCGTTTGTACAAGCTGCTAAATTAGAGAGCGGAATGACAGTATTAGATTGTACGCTCGGTATGGCGTCAGATAGTATTGTAGCTAGTTATGTTGTTGGTGAAAGTGGAAAAGTAACAGGGCTTGAAGGAAACGAATATATGGCTTACATCATGAAAAAAGGCTTGCAAACATGGTCTTCATTCGTTTCTGAAATTGATGAAGCAATGCAACAAATCGATGTGAAGCAAACGGAGCATTACGCATTTTTAACACAATGTGAAGAGAATAGTTATGATGTCGTTTACCTTGATCCGATGTTTGAAGAAACTGTCATAGAATCAGATGGAATTAAAGGATTAAAACACTTCGCTTTGTATCATGATATTACTGACGAAACAATTGCGGAAGCAAAGCGTGTGGCGAGAAAGCGTGTCGTTCTGAAAGATCATTTCCGTAGTGCTAGATTTGAAAAACATAATTTTCACGTATACAAAAGAAAAAGTGCTAAGTTTCACTTTGGTGTAATTGACCCTTGCTAATTGTTTGAAAAGATGTATAATAAGCAATAATTAATTAAATATACTGTCTGTGATGAAGAGAGTAGTCTTTTTCAGAAGGAAAGCGAGCTAGGGATGGTGCGAGCCTAGTGCAGAAGAAAAAGATGAAGCGCACTTCGGAGACGCTTCTTGAACGAATAGTAGAGTAAGCCGAGGCCCCCTGTCCTCGTTATAAACGGGAAAGTGGTTCGAAATGAACAACAAGGGTGGTACCACGGGTTAAAACTCGTCTCTTTTTTAGAGACGAGTTTTTTGTGTTTTAAAAAATAAGGAGGTTATAGTATGAATTATAAAACGCAGTTTGCGAAAAGTTTATCGAATATTTTTACGAATGAATTAATACAAAATCAAATTTTAGATTTAATCGAAACACCAAAACAAGATGAATTCGGAGATGCAGCGTTCCCATGCTTTTCACTAGCGAAGCAATATAAAAAATCACCAGCTATTGTAGCGAAGGAATTGGCGGAGAAATTAAAAGATCCGTTCTTTACGAAAGTAGAGGCTGTTGGTCCTTATGTAAATGTATTTTTTAATCGTGAAACAGTAAGTGATGAAGTATTAAAAATAATTTTAGCGGAGAAAGAAGAGTACGGTCAAAATCACTTTGGATGTGAAAAAACGGTAGTTATCGATTATTCCTCTCCTAATATCGCGAAACCTTTTTCAATGGGGCATTTACGTTCTACAATGATTGGTAATTCGCTGAAACATATCGCCGGAAAATGTGGGTATGAAGTTGTAGGAATTAATTATATTGGCGATTGGGGAACACAGTTTGGAAAATTAATTACCGCATATAAAAAATGGGGAAATGAAGAGGTAGTTAAAGAGGATCCGATACGTGAGTTATTTAAGTTATATGTTCAATTCCATGAAGAAGTAAAAGAAGACGAAGAACTAGAAGAAGAGGGACGCGCTTGGTTTAAAAAATTAGAAGAAGGCGATGAGGAAGCAGTCGAGCTTTGGAACTGGTTCCGTCACGAATCTTTAAAAGAATTTTCACGTATTTATGAACTTCTCGGTGTGGAATTTACAAACTTTCAAGGAGAAGCTTTTTATAACGATAAAATGGAAGACTTTATTGGGATTTTAGAAGAGCACGATTTACTTGAAGAATCAGAAGGCGCATTAGTCGTTAATTTAGAAAAAGAAGGTATGCCGCCTTGCTTAATTAGAAAATCAGATGGTGCAACTATTTACGCAACGCGTGATTTAACAGCGGCATTGTATCGTCAAAACACATACGAATTTGATAAAGCGTTATATGTTGTAGGCCCAGAACAAAGCTTACATTTCAATCAATTTTTCACTGTATTAAAAAAGCTTGGTTATGACTGGGTCGATGGTATGGAACATGTACCGTTCGGGTTCATATTAAAAGATGGTAAGAAAATGTCGACACGTAAGGGCAGAATTATTTTATTAGAAGAAGTGTTAGAAGAAGCTGTTGCGCTTGCGGAACGAAATATTGAAGAGAAAAATCCGAATTTAAAACAAAAAGAAGAAGTGGCAAAACAAGTCGGTGTTGGAGCAGTTATCTTCCACGATTTAAAAAATGAGCGTATGCATAATATCGAATTCTCATTAGAAAATATGTTGAAATTTGAAGGGGAAACAGGACCATATGTACAGTACACACATGCGCGTGCTTGTTCAATTTTAAGAAAAGAAAGTGTAGAATTTGAAACTTGTACGTTTGCATTAAAAGATGATTATAGCTGGAGTGTCGTAAAATTACTTAATAAATTCCCGCAAGTAATTGAGGCGGCCTTCAACAAAAATGAGCCATCTATTATTTCAAAATACGTATTAGATGTAGCACAAGCGTTCAATAAATATTATGGAAATGTTCGTATATTAGAAGAGAACGAAGAGAAAGAGAGTAGACTCGCATTAGCTTACGCTGTGACGGTTGTATTAAAAGAGGGATTACGTTTACTTGGGGTAGGCGCACCTGAGGAGATGTAAAATAAAAATTTTGTGCTTATGCGCCGAGAGAAATATTCACATTACTTTACTAATAAACTACAAATCAAATTAAAGCGTAATATAGAGTAACAAAAAGACAAAACAGGCGATTGTTAGCCTGTCTTGTCTTTTTTTATTTTCTTAAATAAACCCTTATCTATAAAGAGTTATACGCTGCGAAGTGTAAGAACTCTATAATTATGTTGCGAAATCAATTAAAATATTTGTAGAGAGGATGGTCCGTATTGATTCGAGCTTTCATTTTACATATTCCTTGTCATAGACTACCGGAAAGAAGTTTTCTTAAACTACAAAAATACATACCTTTATGTGCGCGTTGTACAGGCATGTTTATCGGTATTTTAATGTTTCCAATTTATTTTTATATGACACCTTCGTTTCTGCCTGCAATAATACTATCATTTTCCGCTCAAATTCCGTTACTTATTGATGGATTCACCCAAAAATGGAAATGGAGAAGCAGCACAAATTTACTAAGAGTAACGACTGGTTTATTAAGCGGTAATGGTATGGGGCTATTTATTGCCTCTAGCATTATATGGATAACATCTAAAAGCATATATTAACGGAAGGAGAACTTTACATGTTTTGGATCTACTTAGTTTTAATTCTTATTTCAGGAGGAAGCGGGATTAGTTTTCTCATTTATGAAAGAAATATAGAAGCAATAATTTCTTTTGTTATTTGTACAATATTTATTGTGTTACTCTATTTTCACCTAAAAAGAAATGACGAACATAGAAACTGTGATTGCAGTACATTAGCTTGTACCGATTATACTGATTGTAATTGTTAAATTATGTGAGTGGAAAAGTTAGTGTATCATTTAAGGTATACTAGCTTTTTTTATTAGAAGTGTAGGAATGTGACTATTAAATGGAGAACTTTAGTTTTGTATATAAAAGGAGGTGCTGGACCTGAAAGAGTATGATTGGAATAATAAGCTAGCGTATTTAAGAAATACGAGAGATTTATATTACAATGACGATTATTTAAGTTTTTTAGTAAATACAGTTTGGAAGATTTCTGAACCGGTACATATTGTTGATTACGGTTGTGGGTATGGTTATTTAGGCTTAGTTTTGTTGCCATTGCTTCCAAAGGGATCAAAGTATACAGGCATTGATAGCGGGGAAGCATTAATAGCTGAAGCGAGAGAGTTGTTTCATTCGCTTCCACATGAATCAGAATTTATTGAAGGAGATGCTACAGAAATTGAATTGGAAAATAAATATGATATAGCTGTCAGTCATGCTTTCTTATTACATATGAGTTCCCCAAAAACGATGCTAGAGAAGATGATACATTCAATTAAACCAGGTGGTAAAATAATCTGTTTTGAACCACATTGGATGTCAAATATGTCTTCATACGTATTAGATGGAGAGAATCAATCGGAAATTATCCAGATAGGTATTTTGCAGAAATTATTTGAAAGGGACACACAGAGAAACGGTAAAGATGGAAATATCGGTATGAAAATACCTATGTATTTAAGTGAATTAGGTGTTAAAAATATTGAATGTAGAGTAAGTGATAAAGTGAATTTTTTAGACTCTAATTTAAATCAAAATGATAAGCAAGGATTATATAATTCTCTAAAAGAAGAGGGGATTGCAGGCAATCCGGGTGATAAACAGCAATTTATAGAACGTTTAATGAGTCGGGGATTAACATTTGCTGAAGCGCTTGCTCAATATGAAGCAGAACTACGATTTTTTGAAGTGTTTCATATACATGCATTTTTAGTATATGCTCCGAATATGAAAATTACATTTGGTGAAATAAAATGTTAAATTGTAGTGATGTAATTCGAATTGCTACTTTCAATATATGGAATCACGAGAGTTTTTGGTTTGAGAGATTAGAAGCCATTTGTGAGGAGGTTCGCAATATTTCCCCGCATATTCTTGCTCTACAGGAAGTTAGAAGTTGTGTTACTTATGGACCCAAGAAAAATGTTGCGCAGTATATAGCAGATCAAACTGGATATCCGGTTTGTGTATTTAAAGAGTATCCAGATTCTCCAGATGAAGGGCTAGCTTTTTTAAGTAAAGTTCCTATCTTAGCTGAAGAAGCTATTTGGGAAACAGATATAGAGGAATCGAATTATTGTGCCATTCGAATCATGTTAAAATATAAAGAGTATAAGATCGGGATAACGAATGTTCATTTAAATTGGAAATCTAGTAAGGTAAGACAAGAGCAATTGGATACGGTGAATAATTGGATTAAAAACAGAGTTAGTGGCTACGAATTATTATGTGGTGATTTTAATGATGAACCACATTCAGGGGTGCATCAATACTTAATAAGTAATCAATGGATAGACGTGGCTCAGCTTAAAGAAAATCAAGATAACATTCTTGCTCAGCCAACTTTAGATTATGGAAAGAATACAAATTTAATAGGGGATGAAAAGCAAGAAGAACGATATGATTGGATTTTGATACAAGAGAAGGATTCGTTTGAATCTCTAAATATAGAAAATGTATCTGTATTTGGAGATTTAGCATTAACTTCATTACACGTATTTCCAAGTGATCATTACGGTGTTTTTATGGATTTAAAATTTGATAAGTGAAATAAAAGATAGGATGATTGTCATTTTTTTCGGTAAATCGATATATCTTATCAAATCGTTGATCTATTGTAAGTTACGATTGATATATTCAGGAAATCGTTAATATAATTTCATCCACTGAATGAAGCCTCAAAAAAGAAGATAAAACTCATCTTTGAATAATACATGTTATTTCATCAAATTAAACAAAATAACGAGAAAAAGTATCGTTTTTAAGATATTTAGTTATAAACTTGAATAATATTAAATAATATCATTCATTATATGAGGTTTTAGTTGAATGCATACTATATGATGTGTAAAATCTAAGCAAGTAGGTTAGAATACTGCTTGCAAATGGCAGTATAAATAATAATTTGAGGTGAATGCATGCTAGATTTTAAGCAATTAGAGATTTGTTTGAAAGAAAAGAGATTCGTAGATGGATTACATGAGATAAATAATGAAATTGCGCATATAAAAGAAACGAATAAGTTATCATACGTGAAGAAATGGCTTTCTAACGTCTCGTCAGCTAAGGAGTTTGATACATTAATTCGTCTCGCTGATGAAGGTTTGATGCATCAATATAGCTCCTTTTTAATTCGTTATACATATAAAAAGTTCCCAAATATGAGAACGCTCTCTTTATATTGTGATGAATTAATTGATGAACGTAAAATCCTTGATGCTGAACAATTGTTAAAAGATTCTTTGGAAAAGGTAAATGAAGAGGAAACTGATGCGGATGTTTTAACGAAAGCATATTTTACGTTAGTTAGATGTTTGTTAGATATGAAGCGAAATGAAGAGGCCTATGCCTATATGCAAAAGGCGGAAAAGTATAGTACACGTGCAGTTTTTGATAAATGGGGTTACTTATATATACAGACTGGTGAGTGGGAGAAGGCAGAGGAACAACTTTTATCCGGTCAGCAGCATAAAGATTGTGAGGAGTTAGCTACGTACTTATTGGCGCAATTATATGCATATAAAGGTGAACAGCAGCGAGCGTTACAACTCATTAATGATGCGATTGCAAAGTTTCCTCAAGTACCATATTTCTATTTTGAAAAAGTAAAATATTTATTAGATTTAGAGCGCTATGAAGAAATGTTAGCGGTAATAGATAAAATTAATCATATGCTTCCGCATCATGCATATACAACTTATTTTATACATTTACGTGCAGAAGCATTTTATAAAATGAATAATATTCACGATTTGCAAGCGCTATTGAAAAGTGAAAAGAGTTTGAAAAATTCTCTATATCATCATATAGAAAAAAATCCTGATGGAAAAAAGGTTCGTTTACCGATAGTTCCGGTTGTACAAAAGGATAACTATTGCGTTCCGACAAGTTTGGAAATGATGTTAGGGGTATGGGGAGAAAAACGTACGCAAGATGAAATTGCACAACATATTTTTGATGTAACAGGTTCTAAGTTTTCAGATACAGTTACATATATAGAAGAGCAAGGTTACGAATATCGTTATTTTCAAGGGAATGAGGAAAATTATAAGAGATTACTCAATCAAGGTATTCCCGTTTTATTAAGTATAGATATTGAGCACGCTTCCCATGTACAAGTGCTTTCTGGTTATGACGATGTACTGCAAGCTTTTTATATTCAAGATCCGAATTTCTTGGAACCGATTCTTGTGGAATATGATAAGTTGCAAGAAAAATATCGTTATACAGATTGTTTAGCTATTACGTTTATACCGAAAGATAGAATAGAACAACTTTCATTTTTAAATGTGGAAGAACACACTTATTATAAAACAATCTTTTCTCTTACAGATCATTTAGGTGAGCAAGATAAAGAGGGGATTGAAAAGTTAGTACTATTTTTAAAAGAAACAAGTGAAAATCCAAACACTTGGTTATATACGATTAAACATTTAGATGCTGAAGTAGATAAAGATTTTATTCAGTTTTGTATAGAAAAATTAATGAAAAAGTTTCCGAGCTCTGACTTTGTGAAATTGCATAGTGCACAGTGTTTTATTCGTCTGCAGGATATGGAAAAAGCAGGACAGATGCTTCAAAGTGTGGAGAAGAAAAGCAATCAAGCGTTGTATCATTTTATAAATGGACGTTTCTCTTTTGAGCAAGATAATTATGCAGAATCGATTGCTAGTTTTCGTTCATCATTACAATTGGATGCAGATCAACCAGTTGCGTGGAGTTTCTTAGCATTATCATACATGTATATGGATCAATCCGAAAAGGGGCTAGAGTATTCTCTAACAGCTATAGAACGTAGTCCAGAAAGGTTTACACTTGTAAATCACGGTTTAATTTTAATAGATTTAGAACGATATGAAGAAGCATATGGATTCTTTAATGATTTATTAAAAGAATATAAATATGAAGCGCACATATGGTATGAACGTGCAAGATGTGCTCAGTATTTAGGGAAAGTCTATTTGGCGGTAAAAGGACTTAAAGTGGCGATTCAATTAGATAAAACAGCAGCCTATTTATATACGAAGCTTTCGGAAATCTATGAATCGGATTTGGATGATGAGAAAAATACGAAGGAAATTCTATTACAAGGAATTCAAAATTGTGAAGATCAGGCGTCTTTATATGTTCGTTTAGGAGATTTTCATTTTCAAAATGATGAACTTGAAGAAGCGGAAACTATATATAAGCGTTCTTTAGAAGAAAATAATGAAGATGTATATTCTCATTTCGGTTTAATTCAAGTTTATATGGCAAAGGAACAATATAAGGATGCAAAAAACTATATTGTCAGTATTAATAAGCAATTTGAAGACAATCAAGATTTCCTTATGAATGCTGGTATGGTGCTATGGGATGCTGAAATGGCATTAGGCGAGGATGAAAAAGAGTTAAAACTTGCACTTTCTAAATTAGAGAACGGTATACGAAGCGTATACGCTAATATAGCGAGCGTGTTGGATGAGTATGTAAATCGAATAAAAGACACAGCTTTTGTGCAACGAGGCATAGCGTTTTTAAGAACGTTAGAAAAAGAGAAAACGGAAGTAATTGAATACGGTTGTTACGCTGGTATTTTATATGAATCTATTGGACAGTATGATCAGGCGATAAAACGGTATAATGATGCACTTAAGAAAAAACAGGATTCATTGCCGTATTTTCGAATCGGTGAAACATTCATGGCGTTAGGGCAATTTCAAGAAGCGAAGCATGCGTATGAAACATGTTTAGAAATGGATAAGAATTTCACAGGTGTACATGTGCAACTAGCAGAAATATATGAAAAAGAAGAAAATAGTTCTAAAGAACAAAGTCATATGGTCCAGGCAATGAAAGAAGAGCCTTTGCATATTAATATGGAATATTTGGCACAGCTTTCAGTAGATTTGAATCTTCATGAAGAATTGCTAGTTGAACTAGAACAATTAGCAGAAGAGGTACCAGAAATATGGCGTTTAGATGCAATTGCATATGTATATGGTGCGATGAATGAGGTAAATAAAGAAAAAGAATATATCGAATGCGCAATGAAAATAGATGAAGCGCATGTGGAAGTACTATATCATTATGCGAAATTGCTAGTTAAAAAGCAGAGTGTAGAAGCAATCGAAGTTGCGCTGAAAGTAATGCATAAAGATTTGGAAAGTGAACGTATTTTTGGTGTGTACGTAAAAGCAATGGAGCAACATAAAAAATTATCCCAAATACGAGACGTACTTCATACGTTAAAGGTGAAAAAAGCAGAAAGAAGTACAGCGTTTATGTATGCAGCTACTGCGGTTGCCGAAAGATTAGTAGAAAGACAGCAAAATGAGCAACCGAAAAAATCTATATTTACAAGAGCATTTTATCGCATGAAAAATCGTGCGAAGGAAATTTCAATGATTACAGTTATTATCGATTTATTTGAAATCTCCTTAAATTTAAATCCGAAAAATAGTATGGCAGCGCAGCGTTTCGCAATATTTTATGAGAATGCGGCGATGAATAAAGAAGCTATAGAGGTTTTACAAACATCGTTAGAAAATAAGTGGGATTATGATGTAGCGAAGCAACTTGTAAATCTTTTCATTGAGTGTGAAGAAGAAGATATGTTACGAGATGCTTTTGAATTAACGAAACAAATGGTTCGCGAGCTACCGGATGATTATGATACACTTCTTCTACAAGCGAATGTATTATGTAAGCTAGGCGAAGAAAGAAAAGCCGAAAAAATTTACTTGCAATTAATTGAGAAAACACCATTTGTAAGTAGAGGATTCCTTTCTTTAGCAGAAATATATCAAAGTCAAGAGAGAATTGAGGACTCGATTCAGTTATTAGAAGACGCTTCTGTACATCATCCAAATGAAACAGCAATTCTTCTTGCTTTAGCATCTTCGTATCATAGAGCTGGGCAAACGACAAAGGCAGAAAAAATAACAAGTGAAATATTAGCAATTGATGCTACTGACTTGCTAGCAAGATACGATCATGCTTGTTATTTAACATTATTAAACAGAAATGAAGAGGCAAGAGATGAACTTGAAATTGTGCTTCGTGAAGATGAAACAGGATTTTTCGCTGAACTTGCAGAGGAAGATGAAGATTTAGCAGGATTGCGAGAATTTGAAAAGTAATTGTATAAGAATAGAGAAAAAGGGTATAAATAAAAATATATTTCGAATTAGTTGACAATTAATTGTTTAATGGCATAAAATAACTTTTAATAAAGTATACAAATCTGAAGACGAGAAAGAGTAAAATAGTGAGCTGTTCTCCAGAGAGCCGGTGTATTGCTGAAAGCCGGTGTGCAGACGTTATTTGAAAATCATCTCCGAGGAGCCGTGGCTGAATAAAGTAAGCTCGGACGGATGTCTACCGTTACAAAGAACGCGTATGTTAGTACGTTGCTAAGTGCTATTAGTGAAAAGCTAATAGAATTAGGGTGGTAACGCGGGTAAACCCGTCCCTACTTCATAGGGACGGGTTTTTTGTGTGCTTTTTAAAACATTCAAAGGAGTGATTGTACATGAAAAAAGTAGATGTAAAAGAGTCAGCTGTAGAGAGAGAAAAACGTATTCGTAAGCAGTGGAATGAACAAAGTATTTTCGAGCAATCAATTCAGAATCGAGAAGGTGCACAATCTTTTGTGTTTTATGAAGGGCCACCGACAGCGAACGGATTACCACACGTCGGCCATGCACTTGGGCGGGCGATTAAAGATTTAGTAGCGAGATATAAAACGATGGCTGGATATAAAGTGTTAAGAAAAGCCGGATGGGATACACATGGATTACCTGTAGAATTAGGTGTTGAAAAGCAACTTGGTATTTCAGGTAAACATGAAATCGAAGAGTACGGCATTGAACCATTTATTCAAAAGTGTAAAGAGAGTGTATTCACATATGAGAAGCAGTGGCGTGAATTTACGGAGAGTATTGGATATTGGGTAGATATGGATGATCCGTATGTTACTCTAGAGAATCCATATATCGAAAGTGTATGGAATATTTTAGGGACGATTCATGAAAAAGGCTTGTTATATAAAGGGCATAGAGTTTCACCGTACTGCCCAAGCTGTCAAACATCTCTTAGTTCACATGAAGTTGCACAAGGATATAAAACAGTGAAAGATTTAAGCGCGACAGTTAAGTTTAAAGTGAAAAATAGTGAAAATGAATATTTCCTTGGATGGACGACAACGCCGTGGACACTTCCAGCGAATGTTGCACTTGCTGTACATCCAAATATGGAATACGTTAAAGTGAAACAAGAAGGGTATGTATACATCGTTGCGAAAGAGCGTGTACAAGAAGTACTAAAAGAAAACTATGAAGTATTATCCGTTCATAAAGGCGAAGAATTAGTAAACACATCTTATACAGCACCGTTTCCGATGAAGGAAGTTACAAATGGGTACCACGTAATTGCAGCAGATTTTGTAACTGCAGATAGTGGTACAGGACTCGTTCATATCGCTCCAGCATATGGGGAGGACGATTATAGAGTCGTTCAAAGTGAAGGATTGTCGTTCTTACATGTTGTAGATGAGAAAGGTGAGTATACGGATGCAGTACCATTTCTTAAAGGTAAGTTTGTAAAAGAATGTGACGTTGATATCGTTCGTTATTTAGCTAAAGAAGGTTTGCTATATCATAAAGAAAAATATGAACATAGCTATCCGCATTGCTGGCGCTGTGATTCACCATTACTTTATTATGCAGGAGAAAGCTGGTTAATCCGAACAACTGAGATTAAAGAAACATTTTTACGAAATAATGATTCTGTTACGTGGTATCCAGACCATATGAAGCATGGACGGTTTGGTAAGTTTTTAGAAAACATGGTGGACTGGAATATTAGCCGGAATAGATATTGGGGAACACCGTTAAACGTATGGGAATGTGAAAGCTGCGATCATCAATTCTCACCGAAAAGCATTGCCGAATTAAGAAAGCATAGTACGAAAGAAACGCCTGAAGATTTAGAATTGCATAAGCCGTATGTAGATGAAGTAAAAGTGTGCTGTGAAAAATGCGGAAGTACAATGAATCGTACGCCAGAAGTAATCGATGTTTGGTTTGATAGTGGTTCCATGCCGTTTGCGCAATATCATTATCCATTTGAAAATAAAGAGTTGTTTGAAGAACAGTTTCCAGCAGATGTAATTGCAGAGGGAATTGATCAAACACGCGGCTGGTTTTATAGTTTATTAGCAGTATCAGCGCTATATACAGGAAAAGTACCTTATAAACGAGTGTTATCACTAGGGCATGTTCTAGACGAGGAAGGACAGAAAATGTCTAAAAGTAAAGGAAATGCACTAGATCCAGTTGATTTAGTAAATCAGTTTGGTGCAGATGCTTTAAGATGGGCCCTACTTGTTGACAGTGCTCCGTGGAATGCGAAGCGTTTTTCTGAAAGAACAGTACTGGAAGCAAAATCTAAATTTGTAGATACGTTAGTCAATGTATATAGCTTCTACGTTTTATATGCAAATTTAGATGAGTATAATCCGAAAGAAAAGTATGAAGTTAAACGTACGAAATTAGATGAATGGGTATTATCAAGATTGCATAGCACAACGAAAAAAGTGAGAACAGCACTTGATGATTATCAATTTACGAATGCAGCTCGTGAAATCGCGGCGCTTGTAGATGAAGTCAGTAACTGGTACGTAAGACGATCACGTAATCGTTTCTGGGAATCTGGTATGAATCCTGAAAAAGCAGCTGCGTATGAAACGCTTCATGAAGTGCTTGTAACAATTAGTAAATTAATCGCACCATTTACACCGTTTGTAGCTGAGGATATTCATCTGAATTTAGAAGGAAGAAGCGTTCATTTAGCAGATTATCCGGTTGTAAACGAATCACTTATCCAGCCTGAGTTAGAAGCAGAAATGGATGCTGTTTTACAAGTTGTTGAACTTGGAAGAAGTAATCGTAATCAACATTCATTAAAAGTAAAACAGCCGTTAGCAGAACTTGTATTACTAGCGCATAATGAAAATGATATGGATTGGGAATCTTATCGTGATATCATCATGGATGAGCTAAATGTAAAAGCGTTCCATGTTGAACTCGATGAAACGAAATACACGTCCTATCAATTAAAGCTGAATTTTAAAACAGCTGGGCCGAAGTTTGGTAAAAGTGTGAATGCAGTAAATGGTTGGTTAAAACAATTATCAAAAGAAGAAGTACAACACTTTGTATCTACAGAAAGAGCAGTTTACGAAGTAGCACCAGGAGAAGAAGTAGTTGTAACAGCTGAAGATGTATTAGTAGAGAAAGTTGCGAAATCAGGATTTTCAAATACGACTAACGGTCAATATACGGTAATGTTAGATACGAATGTAACGGGAGAATTGTTACAAGAAGGAGTAGCACGTGAATTTATTCGTGCAGTTCAAGAATATCGTAAGCAGTTGAATTTACCAGTTAATTTACGAGTGGATGTAATTCTTGATACAGAAGAAGAACTACAGCAAACGTTAACGAATCATAAAGATTTATTAGAAGAAAACTTACTCGTCAAGCAATTTACATTTGGTCACTTAACGAATGAGGACGATGAACTTTCTTTAGGTGAGACAAAGATCCGAATTAAATTAAACGCGGCTAATTAAAGAAAAAAGGAAGTTGGAATCATTCCAACTTCCTTTTTTGTATGAAGATAAATTAATCAGTTATTTTCCGCATAATCCATTCGATAGGTCCTCTAGAAAAGTTCCTTCGCCATAATACGCTAAATAAAATACTGAAAATGAAAAATGCAGTAGCAAATAATAAAACGAAAAGTAGTGTTTGATGTTCCATACGATTTAATACAATCAATGCGCCAATACCGATAAATACATGACTTACATAATGCGTTAATGTTAATTGTCCTGTTTGTATAATGGAAGTAACAAACCAATTATTTTCATATTTTTCAGCAATGTAGAGGCAAATTATTAATATAGCAATAGCAGATCCTGTAGCGGATGCGACGTATAATATATTGGGTAAAATGGGTCCTGTGTTAAACAAAAATGTAGAGGCTGCTTCACCAATGTATGGGATACAAAGGTGTGTTAACCCTTTTGATAATAGCTCTACAATTACGGTTACTGTTAAACCCAGTAAGAACAACCAATGTCTAATTTTCCTATTATGAAGATCTAACCTGCCAATTATCATACCGATTAAGAAGAAAGAAAACCATGGGAAAATAGGGTGATAGCCATTAAAAAATAAGTTGCGAAGAAAACCTGTTAAGGTCCAAAAGTCTATATAGTTTATAAATGGGATTGTGCCTCCCCATCCTTCGAAGGCGTTGAAAGTAAGTTGGAGATATTGTGCAGTAAGTAAAATAATGATAGAAAGCCATATTAGTATAGTTCTTCGTACAGTAATTAGTAATGCAGCGATGAAAAGGTAAACGCCGTAGTAGTGTAAAATATCACCCGTCCATTCCATTACATACAATAATAATCCTAAAATAAATAAGAATAGTGATCGTTTCCAAATCAATATTCGGCTGGTATTGATTTTTATTTTCTCTTGGCTAGCAACAGATGATTTAGTCATTAAAGTTATGCCAATCCCAGCAAGTATAACAAACAAGGCAGAAGCTCTACCTTCAAAAAGTGTCATAAAGATTTTTAACAGAGGAGGTCCATTTCCTTCCGCCCCTGTTATCACCATGAAATTAACTAGTAACATTCCAAACATTGCCCACGCTCTAGCAAAATCTAAGCCGATAATGCGCTTTTTTGTATTCACTTCAATCCCTGCTTTCAAAAATGCTATTTACAGCTTCAATCCATATTTGTTTATAATCCATATCTAAATGTAACATCATAAAATTCCCAATATTATCAAGAACTAATGCTAACATATGAGCTTTTGAAACTAGATTTTTATTTTGAATGAGTTGAAGTTCATTTGCTTTTGTTAGGAGTGATTCAAATCCGTTTAAATATTCTGTTTGTACAGTTAGTAATCGATCTTTGTACATATCGTTTCTTGAAGATAGTAATACATATTCTTGTAATACACGATTAAAATAAGGATCTTTCTGTTGTTCGTCTATCATTTTAAAGCCAATTTCAACACATTTCTCAATGAAATTCTCTTTCGTAAATTCTTCTGTATGAAAGAATGAGGAGAACTGCATCGCTGCACATAATTCATTAAAAATACTTTCAATTAATGCATCTTTAGATTTAAAGTAATAATAAATAGATGGCTTGGCAATACCAACTTCTTCAGCAATCATTGTATAGGTCGTTTTGGCAATGCCGTGTCCGGCAAATAGTCGATAACTTGCTTCGACTATGGAAGAGAGTGTTTCTTCACTTTTGCTCATGATAAGTCCTCCTAATAAGAAAGGTTACATAAATCGTATCATTCATTAATATTATTTTCAACCTATCGTTAGGTAAAAAATAACTTATTTTTTTACACATTACTTTAAAAAGCATAAGGTAAAGAAATTTACAAAAGAAATATATTTCTACAGTATTTTTCTCGTTTCACACATAAATATTGAGAAAATTTCACTTACCCAAAATGTAAAGGTAATAGAATTGTTTGTATAGAATTACTCGTAGATTCACTTTATTTCGTTACTTGTGGACAGTAATAGCCTTATAGGAATGGGGTAAAGTTTTCAATTTATTAGGGGGAGTGGTTCTATGTTAAACAAAAAAATGGTGGCAATGGCAATGACTGTGCCATTAGTAATGGGGACAATTTCTACTGTTTCAGCACTGGAAAAACAACAGCAAGTAAAGTTAGAAGCTTATTCACCACAGAAAAAAGCAATTGAATATTTAAAGGGACATGCTACGGAATATGGATTGAAGGCAGACCTTTCAGACTTGCAATATATTTCTACAACAGAAACGTCAGTAGCTTCATATGTTAGATTCCAACAAGTGGTCAATGGTGCGCCTGTATTTTCAAAACAAATTACAGTTACTCTTAACGGAGAGGGAAAAGGATTACTTGCGATTTCAGATTATCAGCCTGTTACAGGTGTGAAGGAAGTTACGAAAAAAATTAGTGAAAAAGATGCAGAACAAAAATCGATGGCGTATGTTGGAGGAGAAAGTGAGCAAAACTTATGGGCTCCTACAGAAAAAGAATTCGGATATATTGTTGAAGAGGGAGTCGCTATTCCTGTATATAAAGTGGTAGTCCATTCTAATAATCCATTCGGTGCATGGGAAACATTCATTGATGCGGAAAATGGAAAGTTAATTAAAAAAGTTGATATAAACCGAAAAGCAGAAGGAACAGGAAAAGTATTTTTACCTAACCCTGTCGTATCTAGTGGAAGTTTAGCAGGGTTAAAAGATAATAATGATGCAGATTCAACAGCATTAACGAATCAATTGAAAACTGTTACGTTAAAAGGTTTAGATGGTACAGGATTTTTAATTGGTGAGTATGTTACGATTTCTTCAAAAGCGAAGACGAAATCTACAAACTTACAATTTAACTATACACGTGCAAATGATAGTTTTGAAGATGTTATGTCATATTATCATATTGATACATTACAGCGTTACATTCAAGGATTAGGTTTTCAAAATATTAATAAACGTTCGATTAAAGTGAATGTAAATGGTACAACTGACGATAATTCATTCTATTCTCCATCAACGAAAGCTTTAACTTTCGGTACTGGCGGAGTAGATGATGCAGAAGATGCTGGCATTATTGCGCATGAATATGGTCATTCTATTCAAGATAATCAAGTGCCAGGATTCGGAAGTTCACCAGAAGGTGGAGCGATGGGAGAAGGATTTGGAGACTTCTTAGGTGCTACTTATGAAGATGCAGTATCGACAACAGGATACGGGAAAGCATGTATTGGAGAATGGGATGCGACTGCTTATTCTAGTTCAGATCCGACGTGCTTACGCCGATTAGATACGAATAAAGTATACCCGAAAGATATAACGAATGAAGTGCATAATGATGGGGAAATTTGGGCTCAAGGTCAATACGAAATGGCGCAATCTTTTGGACGTGATGTAGCAACAAAAATTATTTTACAATCACATTGGTCATTAACGCCAAATGCGAAATTCCGTGATGGAGCGAAAGCGATTAAGCAAGCAGATGCTCTTTTATACGGCGGGCAACATGCTGCTGAAATCGATCGTATTTGGGCAGCGAGAGGAATTAGTACGAATTAATTAAAAACGTCGTGGTATTTATAAGCCACGACGTTTTTAATTTGCTTAAGAACTGGTACTAGAAAATTTATTGGTAGCGGTAATAATGTACATATACCGATAAGTTCACTTTACTGCTTCTTTAAAAACAAAATGCTCTTTAAATTTTCTAGATTCAACTTTTTGACCGTTTCTCATAGAGCGGAAAGGATGTTCTTGCCACGTAATGATCACGTCAACCTTATCCGATTTTGTAGAAACTGGAAAATTAGCGTGTTCAAATCCAGTTTTTCCGCCCGCTAGACGACTTTCTTTTAGGGAAAAGAGTTCATATTTTGTTTTCGTATTTGGTTCATTCCGAAAAACTTCAACTTGTACATTATACACTTCACTTTTTCCAAGATTTTTTACAGAGAAATGATATGTTTGAAATACACCTTTTTTGGGTTGTAACAATTTTTCACTCGTTCTTTTTACTTCATCAATATTTACTTGCCATTGATCAGAATTTTGAGAGATTGGTAAAGATTTTGGTGAATAGGCATATGCTTCATTAACTACAACTAAGCATAATAGTAGGAGAAAGAAACTAATTGTTTTTTTCATATGTACACCTCCGATAAAACTTTAATAATAATATGCGTGGGAAACTCGTGTTTTATGTAATAAAATGGAAAAAAGTTCAATTGAAAGAATTTGATAAGGATAAAATATTTCTAAACTGTCAAATGATAATTGTATAGAGTTCAATGTTCATGTTACATATCTTTAGAAGGGGTCTGTTTAGTGAAATGCAATATTTTTCTAAAAGGGCTTGCGTTTTATAAAATAAAGAGATAGAATACTCTGTAAATATAAAAAGTGATGATTAGGAAAAGTACATGATGCAAGGGTCTACAGAGAGCAATCGGTTGCTGGGAAGATTGCGATACCGCATGATGGAAAGACACCTGTGAGTGTTGCTTTGAACGTGATAATTAGTAAAAGCAAACGGTACCTACCGTTATCAGGGCTAAGATGGTCATTATGACAATTTGGGTGGTACCGCGGAAAAATCCGTCCCTATTTATAGGGGCGGATTTTTGTATTCTTTGAAAGGAGGTGAGTGACCGTGGATGATGACGATGACAACAATAACGTAAATAAAAATAAAATTAATGGAGGGAAATATAATGGATCAAATAATGAAGCGTTCACTCACACGAGAATGTACGGAACATGGCGGGAAGGTTGTATTACTACAAGGATGGGTAAAAAAGATTCGTCATCTAGGGAATGTTAGTTTTTTATTATTAAGGGACCGAACGGGAGTTATTCAATGTGTATTAGAAAACGAGTTAGCCGGATACAAAGTTGATGTTGAAAGTGTGGTCCAAATAATTGGAGAAATAGTAGAGACACCGAAAACAGAATTAGGTGTTGAAGTACTTGCACATGAAGTGGAAGTACTAAATGGAGCAGAATCACTCCCATTTGAAATAAATAAAAAAAAGTTACAAGTTGGCCTAGATCAATTATTGAATGAGCGAGTATTATCGTTAAGGCATGAGCGAATCGCGGCGATATTTAAAGTGAAATCTATACTCGTTCAGAGCTTTAGTGAATTCCTAATAGAGAACGATTTCACACGTATATTTACTCCGAAAATTGTCTCGCAAGGGGCAGAAGGAGGAGCGAATGTTTTTAAGCTTCCATATTTCCAAAAAGAAGCGTATTTAGCTCAATCACCACAGTTTTATAAACAAATGATGGTAGCGGGAGGACTCGAACGTGTTTTTGAAATTGCTCCTGTGTACCGGGCTGAACATCATAACTCTTCAAGACATTTAAATGAATATATATCGTTAGATGTAGAACTTGGATTTATTCATGATTTTCATGAAGTAATGCAATTAGAAACAGATATTTTACGATACATGTTTCAACAAGTAGGAGGAAAATGTGAAAAAGAACTACAACTATTACAAATAACAGTACCTGTCATTACAGAAATTCCTAAAATCACATTGGCAGAAGCGCAAGAAATTTTGAAAATGAAGTATCGGAAAGAATCTCCTGAAGGGGATTTAGATACAGAAGGTGAAAAGTTACTAGGGAAATATGTGAAGGAAACATATAAAAGTGAATTTGTCTTTATTACACATTATCCGAAAGAATCGCGACCGATGTATACAATACCGAATAAGGAGAATGAAGCCGTAACGGATTCATTTGACCTATTATATAAAGGATTAGAAATAACGTCAGGTGCACAGCGTATTCACAATCATGAAACGTTACTCGCATCTTTTAAAGAAAAAGGATTACATCCAGAGAAATTTCAATCGTATGTAGATACATTCCGCTACGGATGTCCACCGCATGGTGGCTTTGGAATTGGATTAGAACGAGTTGTGTATAAGCTTTTAGAATTATCAAATGTTAGAGAAGCGAGTGCTTTTCCGAGAGATTGTACACGTCTTATACCATAAAAAAGCATCTTCGCGATTATCGCGAAGATGCTTTTTTACTGTTCTTTCATTTTTACATTGAAAATTTATAAAAATCATTTTCGACAAAAAATTAACATAGCCCTTGACAGTTATAAATATAACCGATATACTTCATATTAATTTCAAAAGAAAATATATTCTAAATATTAAAATGCATTGAATAGGAGTAGTAAGGTCATGTATTTGTACAGAGAGCTATGGGTTGGTGCGACATAGTCAAATGACATCCTGAACTCGCCTAGGAGCAGTAAGGTGGAACGGAATCACATTCTTAGTAAATCTTAACGGTTAACCTTCGATATTAGGTTTGTAATCAAACGATTACTACTAAGGTGGATTCATAATGGAATCAATAAGGGTGGTACCGCGTTAAGTAAATGGCTTAGCGTCTCTTTATATAGAGACGTTGGGCCATTTTTTTATTTTATAGAAAAAGAAATGGAGGTTTTATTCAGATGGATCAATAATATTTATTTATTAATATAAAATGATTTTAACAGGAGGAAAATAGGATGAAACAGACGGAGCAATGGACTTCGAAATTAGGTTTTATAATGGCAGCAGCAGGATCAGCAATTGGACTTGGCGCAATATGGAAGTTTCCTTATATTGCTGGAAAGAGCGGGGGAGGGGCATTCTTTTTAATCTTTATATTATTTACTGTATTAATTGGACTACCGCTACTTATAGCTGAATTTATGATTGGACGCAGTACACAGAAACAAGCAGTTGGAGCATTTAAAAGTATCGCACCAAATACAGGATGGCACTGGATTGGCCGTCTTGGCGTTGGAACTTGTTTTATATTGCTATCATTTTATAGTGTTGTAGGTGGCTGGGTTTTAATATATTTTTTCAGGGGAGTAACAGGACAGCTTATTACTCCGGGACAAAATTATAGTGCATTATTCACAGAGACAATTGGAAATCCGACTTGGGCCATTATCGGTCATTTTGCATTTATGTTCATTACGATATGGGTTGTATCAAAAGGTGTACAAAATGGAATTGAAAAAGCAAGTAAATATATGCTACCAGCATTGTTCGTTTTATTTGTCGCTCTTATTATTCGTTCATTAACACTGGATAATGCGATGCAAGGCGTGAAGTTTTTCTTACAACCAGATTTCTCGAAGATTACTTCAGAAAGTATTTTATTCGCAATGGGCCAATCATTCTTTGCGATTAGTATAGGGATTTCGATTATGGTTACGTATAGCTCGTATTTAAATAAAAAAGAAAGTTTACCAAAATCAGCAATAACAATTGTTGGATTGAATTTATTCGTCTCTTTATTTGCAGGTCTTGCCATTTTTCCAGCAGTATTTTCGTTAGGCATGGAGCCGACAGAAGGGCCAGGCTTACTATTTATCGTATTGCCATCTGTATTTAGCCAAATTCCATTCGGAGGATTGTTCTTAACTGTATTTCTTGCGCTATTTACATTTGCCACATTAACCTCGGCATTTTCTCTACTAGAGACGGTTGTTTCAGCATTAGCAAATGGTGAACAAGAAAGAAGAGCTAAACTATCATGGATCATCGGGTTCTGCATTTTCCTAGCAGGTATACCATCTGCCTTATCATTTGGAGTATGGAGTGATATTACGATTTTTGGGAAGAATATTTTTGATGCAGTAGACTTCTTATCTAGTAATATATTAATGCCGCTGGGAGCATTATTTATTAGTATTTTCGTATCATTCAAGATGGAAAAGAAAGTGTTAGAAGCTGAATTTTTTGTAGGTGGAAATTATGGAAAGATAGTATTTACTATCTGGGCATTTTTACTTCGATTTGTAGCACCACTTGCGATAGTTATCGTATTTTTAAATGTAATAGGGATTATTTAAGTTTAAATGTTATAATATTCAGTAAAAAAGAAGGTGATGATAATAAAAATAAATTTGATTGAAGTTGGGAAATATATGAACATTAGAGGGAAAAAGCTATACGTTGAAACACATGGAAGTCCTAAAAATAAACCAGTATTATTTTTACACGGTGGCCCAGGTGAAAGCTGTTATGATTTTTCATTTCATCAAGCGGAACGATTAAAAGATTCCTTATATGTAATTATGATAGATCAAAGAGGAGTTTGTCGATCAGAAGGAATTACTGAGGAAGAATCTTTTGGATTAAATGATTTAGTTGAAGACTGTGAGGAAATAAGAAAACTATTACAAATTGAGAAATGGTCTGTAATCGGGCACTCTTTCGGTGGATATTTAGCGTTGTTATATGCGTCGATGTATCCAAATTCAATAGAGAAAATAATATTTGAAGGTCCGACTTTCGATTTTGCATTAACAAGTAGGGCTCTATTACAAAAGACAGGAATTTTATTAAAAAAGTATGGAAAAGAATTAGCGGCAGAAGAGTGCATTGCTTATTCATCTAGTAATGCTAGTTCAGAAGAGTTGTTAGAAGCTTATATAAGATTAAGCGATGAATTAGAAGAAAAAAGAATGGAGATTTACAATTATAAGGAGGATGAGACAGACGAGAGTTTATATAGTGATGAAGAGTGGGAAGTATTTTCAAATCGCTCCAAAATCCATTTTGATAGATTAAAATCAGAGGGAGCATGTCATACGTCATTATTATCTAAAATAAAAGATATACAAAATCCAATGTTATTAATTGTAGGAAAATACGATGTAGTAACGTGTGAAAAACAAATTGAAATATTTAATAATGATGCTTCAAATGGGAAGTATATTGTATTCGGAGAAAGTGGTCATTCACCGCATTATGAAGAAGCAGAGAGATTCGCAGAAACAATCATGCATTTTTTGAAATAAAAAAGAAGGGTGCTTCTAATAATGAGAAGCACTCTTTTTAAATTTCGGGATAAGTGATTGTAATGTTAGGCCATTTGCTTTGCCATTTCTTTTGATTAACTCTTTTGTTGTACATATGTATTCGTTCTTTCGTTTCCAGAAAATGAGGTGTAGGTTTCACTTGTAATGAAAGTACATCTTCAATTCCACATGGAGCTGTTAATATGAGATTGTTTTGCTCGTCAAGCGTAACTCCTAAAGCGGTTGCTGTTTCAGGAAATTTAGAAATAGCATCAACAGAAGAAGAGTATGGTGGCATTCCATTCACTACATGCATGCGAGTTTGATTTTTTACTGACCAAGGGATAGAGGCATCCATATTCGCCAGCTTCTGTTTTAATGATTGTTCGTACGCCTCATCTTTATGTAATGGATCATAATAAATGACATCGACATCTGGCGTAGCCGTTCTTACTTCGTAGTTATGTAAAGTATCCCAAATTTTAGAACGGACAAACCCAGCACAAATCCACCAATCAGGTAGCTCTAGTGATTTTGCCATTTTTAATACATACATCATCCATTCGTCGTTTTCTATAAAACGAATTATATCTTGCTCTGTTTTTATCTTCATTGATATATTCACCTTTCTAGTAAATTAATGCATCAGTTCAATAATCCATAAAATCCAGTAAGCACCTGGTACAAATAGTAGTTGTGCCAATAATGTGCCGAAAAGTCTAGATATCATTAGCCAACCATACATTTTACTCATTGCCTCAGCACCCTTTTCAGATTGTAAAGCACGTTCTGTTAAAAGGGCAATGCGTGGATCGAGTAGCACTGTTAATAAAATAGTGGCGAAACCATTCACAAGGCCAGAAGCTGTACTTGCATTTGTTGCATAAGTCGGATTTAAAAAAGAAGCATATAGTGCGGAAAGAACACCAGCTGTATAAATGGCAGTGGCAAACATATTAATAAGCATAATTCGCTTCGGAATTCCGCCAATACGCATTCGATGAATCATCTCAAGCTTTGGAAAGCGTACATATTTTTTTGTGTACTTTAATTTTTGAATGTTATTTGTTTTCATCATTCGAATGAATGAACCATCCGTTTCAAAGTTTTGAATAACGTATCCAAATAGCTTTGTCAAAGTTGGGTAGAGTATAATCGCGAGCAATGTACCGACAGAAGCAGATAATAGAACGAGCCGTATAATATGCTCTAAATCAATAGAAGAATCTAGCTTTGCTTCATCGACAATACCACCAATTAAAAAAGCTTGTAGTAAGTTAGATGTTCTTGAAATAAGTAGTACCATTCCTACGATGGATAAGGCAACGACAATCTTTTTTAAACGAACACCAGCTAATCGAATACTATAAGAGCTAGTTTCAACCGCGTGGATAACAATTGTGAAAGCCATTATAAAAATTAATGTAATTGACATTTGATTCACCAGTTTCTATTAAATTGAGTATAACTTTTTCACTTTATCATATCTTTTGTGATTTTGTAACTGAAAGTATAAGGATAAGAAAAAGTAATTTTCTGAAAAGTTAAATGGTGATAGTATAGTAAAGGGCTAAGTAGGAGCATGGATTTAATGGGGTACATATAAAATCAGTGGGGGAATTAAATATGTATAAAACATTTCTATTTGATTTAGATGGAACATTAACGGATCCGAAAGAAGGGATTATAAATTCTGTTCTATACGCGTTAGAAAAAATCGGGATTGAAGAAGTAAATATAAGCGAGTTAGATTCATTTATCGGCCCACCAATACAACAATCTTTTGTAGATAGATATAATATGAACGAAATAGAAGTAGAACGAGCAGTGTTTTACTTTCGGGAGTATTTAAAGCAAAGTGGTTTATTAGAGAATAAAGTATACGATGGAATTACAACCCTATTGCAAGAATTAAAGGATGCTGATAATCGTTTGTTTGTAGCAACATCAAAACCTACTGTATTTGCGAAACAAGTAATAGAGCACTTTCAGTTAACATCTTTTTTTGAAGAGATTGTTGGGAGTAATTTAGATGGGACAAGAATAAAAAAGGAAGAAATAATTGCTCATATTTTACAAACAAATGAAGAACTCAAAAAAGAAGAAATGGTGATGATTGGTGATAGAAAGCATGACGTAATCGGTGCGAACAGTAACGGAATTGCTTCAATAGGTGTATTGTATGGATATGGTAATGAGAATGAATTGAGTGATGCTGGGGCGATTCATATAGTGAAAGATGTCGAAGAGTTACAAAGCTTTTGTATAGAGAATAGTACGATAAAACTATAGAAATAGAACCTAGAAATCCCTTTATAACATATGGCGATGAAATCGTTCTTGTTTAAAGGGATTTTACATATGTAATCGAATACTATAATTAGACAATTTTAGCATGAAAAATTTGTAATAAAGTAAAACTTTAATTAGTGGAAGTTTTGTCCATCCGGCACTGAGTAACAGCCCTGACCAATCGGGCTGTTACGAGCAGTTGATATCCCGCCTAGCTTCTGCACATTTGCTGAATTTTAAGGTGGGAGTCTTACTGCCCGCAAATAGCGGGATAAAAAGAGGAGGAATGTCATGAAATAAAAGGGTTCGAAATACGAGTAAAAGTTCCTCGTGAAAAGATTGAATTTTCAGTTTAAAAGGAGGGTTATAATTGGAGCTAGTTATTATTTTATTAGCACTTAGTTTACTCATGTTTGTAGCATATAAAGGATTTTCTGTAATATTATTCGCACCGATTTTTGCATTATTTGCGGTATTTTTGACAGAGCCTAGTTTTGTATTACCTTTCTTTTCAAATATTTTTATGGAGAAAATGGTAGGATTTATCAAATTATATTTCCCAGTGTTTTTACTTGGAGCAATATTTGGGAAAGTAGTAGAAATGTCAGGAATCGCTGATTCCATCGCAAAGACGATTGTAGAGTTAGTTGGAGAAAAACGTACAATTTTAGCAATCGTTTTAATGGGAGCTATTTTAACGTATAGCGGTGTTAGTGTGTATGTAGTGGTGTTCGCTATATTTCCTTTTGCGGCTAAGTTGTTTCGACAAGCGGATATTCCAAAACGTTTAATCCCTGGCACAATCGTTCTTGGAGCAGCGACATTTACAATGGATGCGCTTCCTGGATCACCACAAATTCAAAATGTAATACCTACAACTTTTTTTAAAACTGATATTTATGCAGCACCGATACTTGGTATTTTAGGAGCAATTTTTGTTTTAACGTTAGGTTTACTTTATTTAGAGAGTAAGCGTAAGAAGGCAAAAGCAGCAGGAGAAGGGTATTTTGGTTTTAACGATGGGAATTCTGAAATGGCAGCATCTTTGCAATTAGAACAAAAAGATATGCCGATATTAAGCAGTATTGAAATTACAAGAGTACAGCAAGTAATTGCGTTTGTACCACTTATTTTAGTAGGTGTAATGAATAAAGTTTTCACA
Organism: Bacillus sp. DB-2; assembly: GCF_003315125.1. NCBI lineage: Bacteria > Bacillati > Bacillota > Bacilli > Caryophanales > Bacillaceae > Bacillus > Bacillus sp. DB-2. Next base: position 42,122 of record NZ_QNRN01000013.1, read on the forward strand.
ATCATGATACCAAAGTGGTATCCAGATGGTTTTGATTTCTCAGCTATTGGTATGAAAGCATTTGGAAAGGTTGAATTAAGTGCGGTAGTTGGGATTTGGTCTGTAGAATTGGCACTTATTATAGGGATTTTATCAACGCTTTTATTATATTGGAAACGAGTAGTAACTGGATTTCAAGCTGGATTGAATACAAGTATTGGTGGAGCGCTACTTGCAACAATGAATACAGGAGCTGAATTTGGATTTGGTGGTGTTATTGCCGCACTTCCTGGCTTTGCGATAATGAGAGATAGCATCTCTGCAACTTTCACGAATCCATTAGTAAATGGGGCAGTAACGACGAATATTTTAGCTGGAATTACAGGTTCAGCATCAGGCGGAATGGGAATTGTGTTAAGTGCGATGGGTGATAAATTTATTGCTGCAGCAACGCAATATAACATTCCATTAGAAGTTATGCACCGCATTGTATCAATGGCATCAGGCGGAATGGATACATTACCACATAATGGGGCAATTATTACTATTCTAACGGTAACAGGATTAACACATAAACAGTCATATAAGGATATATTTGCTATTACAATTTTGAAAACGATTGCTGTATTTGCAGTCATCGCATTCTATACTTTAACAGGGATCTATTAATACTAGTTAATATACGAAAAGAAAATATTTATTAGATTGATATTTTACATAATAAAATATTTATTGTAACTACTCAGTCACTCTATGAAAAATCGGCAGAAAAGTTTTTTAAGTTGGTCGAGAGAGGACCTGGCTATTTATAGGAGCGGTCAGGGCCTTTCCTGCCACGCGCAAAGTTTTAAAACAAAGTATATTAATAAGGGGGCTTATTTTAACTGGAATAATAGACTTTATCAAACTTCTGAATGAAATGCATGGCTGAGTAGTTGCAAATATTTATTATAAATAGAAGGGGTGGAGTACTTGCAAGAAGTTGCTGAGTTTCGTATGCCGAAGTCTGTATTATATGGAAGAAATTCGTTTGAAAAACTAGGGGATCAATCAAGAAAGTTAGGGAAAAGGGCTTTTATTGTCAGTGATACAATTATGGAGAGTTTCGGTTATGTTGAAAGATGTGTGGATCACTTAAATGCGAAAGGGATTACTGTTATTACGTACAATGAAGTAAACACTGAGCCTACAAATTTACACGTATTGGAAGCGTTATCTATTTGTAAAGAAGGAAAATGCGATTTTATCATAGGTATTGGAGGAGGAAGCTGTATTGATGCTGCGAAAGCAGTAGCAGTGTTATATACAAATGGTGGAGAAATTGAAGATTACGTCCAAAAGGATATAGAAATAGAATACAATCCACTACCGCTAATCGCAATCCCTACGACTTCTGGTACTGGATCGGAAGTAACAAGTGTAGCAGTAATTACAAATAAAAAAACAGATGTGAAAATGATGATAAAACATCCAAGCTTTATCCCTCATGTTGCTATAATAGACCCGATTTTTACAAGTTCGGTACCACCTCATATTACTGCAGCAACGGGAGTAGATGCATTATGCCATGCAATTGAAGCTTATATTTCTAAAGTTTCACAACCTCTTACAGATGTTCTTGCTCTTTCAGCTATTGAAAGCATTATGAAATATTTACGTATCGCATATGAAGATGGAGATAATATGGAAGCAAGGGAAGCAATGATGATTGCTTCATTACAAGCTGGGATTGCTTTTTCGAATGCATCTGTTACATTAGTGCATGGTATGTCCCGTCCAGTGGGAGCATTATTCCATGTACCACATGGAATATCGAATGCAATACTATTACCTACAGTTTTAGAGTTTACAAAAATGAGTGCAATAAAAAGGTTAGCAGAAGTAGGACGTAGCTTAAACAAAGATTTGTATTCTCATTCTGATGAAGAAGTAGCGAACTACACGATTGCTGAAATTAAGAAACTTTGTTTTGATCTTCGTATTCCTAATTTAAGAGAATACGGAATTGACGAAGTTGAATTTGAAAATGCTATTTCTAAAATGGCGAAAGATGCAATTGCAAGTGGTAGCCCAGGAAATAATCCACGAGTTCCTTCTTATGATGAAATCAAACAGTTGTATCGAGAGTGTTTTAATTATCAATATGAAGATGCTATAAAAACATCAGGGCTTTAATTTCAGAATATTATAATAAAATTTCCTTGGAAATAGTTAAAACAAGACTTTATATTATAAATTTAAAGTCTTGTTTTATTGTGTATAATATACATAATAAAATATTGTTATTGGTTTTATAAAAATAGTTTAGGTAGGTGTTTTACTATGAAAACGATAGGTCTTATAGGTGGTATGAGTTGGGAATCAACTTCTGAATACTATCGAATTTTAAATGAAGAAATAAAAAGTAGATTAGGTGGATTACATTCAGCAAAATGTCTGATTAATAGTGTGAATTTTGAAGAGATTGAACGATTCCAGTCTAGCGGAGATTGGGAGGGAGCAGGAGAAGTATTAGGGAATACGGCGTATTCATTGCAGAAAGGAGGAGCAGACTTTATAATCATTTGCACAAATACAATGCATAAAGTAGTTGAGAAAATAAAGGAGAATATTAACATTCCAGTATTACATATTGCGGATGCAACTGCAAAAGAAATAAATAGAAAAGGTATTCAATCAGTTGGTCTGCTTGGAACAAAATATACGATGGAGCAAGATTTCTATAAATCACGTATAGAAGAGAATGATATAAAAGTAATAGTACCATTAGGAAAAGATAGAGAAAAAATAAATGAAGTAATATACAAAGAATTATGTTTAGGAAAGATAACATCTCAATCTAGAGAGTATTATAAAAGAGTTATAGAAGAGTTAGTGCAAAAAGGGGCGCAAGGAATAATATTAGGGTGTACAGAAATAGGGTTATTAATAAAGCAGGAAGACATATCAGTTCCGATATTTGATACAACGCATATACATGCGATTGAAGCAGTCAATTTCGCTTTAGATAATAGATTGTAATTATATTATGTAAACTCAACTCATTTGTCTGGAAAACATTCAGAAAATATTTTATAATGTAAGTGGTTACATTTAAGGGGGAATGCGGATGTTTTCAGTTCAGCCAATCGCATTTGTACATAATGAAAGAAAGGAAATAAAAGATGATGAGTGGGGAGAAGTAAGATCCTATATTACTTTAACTGATATGTATACAGAGGAAAGTATACAAGGGATTGAAGATTTTTCTCATATTGAAGTTGTCTTTTATTTTCATAAAGTAACTGATGAACAAATTCAATATTTTGCTAGACATCCTAGAAATAATAATGATTATCCTAAAGTAGGCATTTTTGCACAGCGCGGGAAAAATCGTCCGAATCGCATAGGAGCTACAATTGTAAAGGTGATCAAAAGAGAAGATAAATCAATTATTGTTGAGGGGTTAGATGCTATTGATGGCACCCCTATATTGGATATAAAGCCGATAATGAAAGAGTTTATGCCGAAAGAAGAAATTCTACAGCCTAAATGGGTAACGGATATTATGAAACAATATTGGAAGGGGAATAAAACAAAATGAGAATATATGAGGCAACAATTGCAGATTTAGATGGACTAGCATCTGTTTTTAATAACTATCGCGTATTTTATCGACAAGATTCCGATATTGAAGGAGCAAAAGTGTTTTTACGAAATCGAATCGAGAGAAAAGAATCCATTATTTTCGTGGCAGTTGAAGATGGAGAATATATCGGATTCACGCAACTATATCCATCATTTTCTTCTATTTCGATGAAAGAGTTATGGATTTTAAATGATCTGTTTGTACAAAAGGCGAAGCGCGGAGCCGGAACAGGTAAAAAATTGTTAGAAGCTGCAAAAGAATTTGCCTTAGAAAATGGCGCAAAAGGTGTGAAATTACAAACAGAGATTGATAATTTATCAGCTCAGCGATTATACGCTGAAAATGGATACTTGAGAGATAATCGTTATTTCCATTATGAATTAACTTTTTGAAATATATATAGTTAAATGAGACGTTTTCAATGTGAAGACGTCTCATTTAATTTTTTTATTGATGATTTAAAATCCAATTTGTAGCATCTTCAAAGTTTTCTGCGATGTAGTTTGGTTCAATATGTGCCCATTTATCTCGGAATGTATGTAAAGCATCATATCCAGCGCCAGTTTGAACCAATATAGTCGTTGCATTTACTTTTGCCCCAGCAACAATATCCGTCCAGCGATCACCGATTACAGCGCATTTTGTTAAATCAAGCCCATGTTTTTCCGCTGCTTGCAGGAGCATACCTGCGCTCGGTTTGCGGCATTCACATCCATCACCATGTTTATGAGGACATAGATAAATATCATCAAAACCAAACTCTTTTAATTCTTTCGTAAAATCATTCGCAGTTGCTTTTCCATCCGCGATACCTGGTTGATTCGTAAAAGAGAATAGTTTAATATTTTGGGCTTTTAACTTTTGTAAAGATTCCTTTGTAAAAGGAAATAATGTGAAAGAACCTGGATAATGTATTGTAGTATCACCGCCAATTGTTCCGTCACGATCAATGAATATTGCTTCAATGTTTGTCATAGTTATAGTCCTTTCTTCGTACCAGTAGTTTAAAAATATTTTACAAATCGATACCCATTTACTTCATATCCTAATTTTTTGTAAAAAGGATGTGCTTCTAATCTATTTGTTCCACTGACTAGCCATGTGCCGATACAATTATGTGTCTTTGCTAATTGCTCTGCATAATCCATTAATACCTGTCCAATGCCTTTCCGCCGTATTGTAGAATCAACGCTAATAATTGAAATTTCTCCATAACGAGTTACATCTTCTAAATTTTCACGTATACGAAACCCAAGTAATCCAAATATAGTTTCTTCTTCCTCATAAACATATAAAAAATCAAACGGACTCATTTGTACGAATTGCAATCGGTTGTTCATATCTTCATAGGAAATAGAGGAACCTTTTAATTCTTTTGTTAAAGAACAAAGTGCATCTATATCGTCTATCGTAGCTTCACGAATTTGAAAAGACATATTATCCACTCCAATAAAATGTAATCAAACATTAAGTATTCTGTTAAAAAGTATTTATTCCTGCTACGAAGATAAATATTTTATAATGATATATAGATAGTTATATGTTATTCTTTTCCTTGATTGTATTGGAAATGGAAAGAAGGGGAATGTATGTTAGAAGTGAATATCCGCTCTGCTGGATATGATATAGGGGAAAAGACAATTCATGATATTGCTTTTTCGATTGAACAAGGGGAATTAGTTGCACTGATTGGTGCGAATGGCGCTGGGAAGAGTACGACGATTAAAACGATGCTCGGTTTACTTGTAAATATGAATGGTGAAATATCATTTGGTGAAAAGAAAAATCCTTATGCATACGTGCCGGAACATCCGACATATTATGATTATTTGACGCTCTGGGAACATATTGAATTATTAATGGCTGCTCGCGAGAACGAAGTAGGAGGCTGGGAAAGGAAAGCTGAAGATTTATTACATATGTTTCGAATGGATAAACATAAACATGAGTATTTATCAAAATTTTCTAAAGGTATGAAACAAAAATCGATGCTTATATTAGCGTTTTTAACAGAACCGGATTTTTATATAATTGACGAACCTTTTATCGGCTTAGATCCAGTAGCTACGAAAGAGTTTTTAAGTTATTTATATAAAGAAAAAGAACGCGGCGCAGGGATTTTGCTTTGTACGCACGTATTAGATACTGCTGAAAGAATTTGTGAAAGATTTTTACTCATCTCAAAAGGTACATTAGTCGCAGATGGCCATTTAGAGGCAATTCAAACGTTAGCAGAAATGCCAGGGAGTTCATTGTTAGACTGTTTTGATGTAATCGTAAGGCGTGAACAGCATGATTAAACAACAATTTTATAAAAGATTGCGCCATGAACTCCAGCGGAAATGGAAGTCCATACGTTCTATAACCGATTGGACAGTTGCGCTATATATAATTATTCCAGCACTTATATTTATAGGGATTTATTACCGTTCACTATGGATGGAAGAACTATCGATGGGAGAGACGGTTTATTTCGGATTAGGCCTACTCGCATTTTATGTGATTACATATTCAAGAGGAGTTCGTTCATTTTTTGAACAAGCGGATAGTTTATTTTTAATTTCGTACCCTTCTCACATGCAAAAGTTAATCCAGTATGGCATGATATATACGTTTATTCGAATAGCGATAACGAATGTAGTGGTAGTAGTTGCTATGTTACCGGTGTTGATGAAAAGTATTGGAGTGACGAAGGTACAAGTCGTATTATTTTGGCTATTCTTTACGGTATTCCGATGTATGTTGTCGTTGTTAACGAGGTTTATTCATGTACGCGTGGGGAAACGATGGCTACTATGGATTATAAAAAATGTAATATTTTCTATAAGTCTATCCTTTTTTGGAGTGAGTCTGTTTCTTATTTATAAAAATTCCTTTTATTCTATACTATGTATAGGTCTAGCAGTTTTTCTAATTATCGTATTGATAAAAGAAAAACTAAATTATAAAAATTGCTTTTTTAAAGAAGTTGAGAAAGAGAAAGAAGAAAGTATGCGCTGGACGAGTGGGATTATGCAAGTTGGTGGTCATGCGGCTAAACCGAGTAGTTCGAATAAAAAACCGTGGATGTTTCCTCGTTCTAAAAAGTTTTTAGGGAAGAAAAAGGATTCTCGTATTGTTGAATCCTTTTTAAAAGAATTTTTCCGTACAAGTAGTGCACGAATATTTTATATTCAAATTGTATGTATAAGCACTGTCAGTATTATCATGAGTCCGAGGTGGATTGCAGCTATTATTCTTGCATTTGCTTTAGTTGGAATTTCTCGTTATGCGCGCGATTATTGGAATGAATTTACGAAAAAAATGTTTCTTCATTTATATTGTGATGAAGGAGAATTACTATTATTAAGGTGGAAGGCGGATCGTTATTTGCTCCTTCCAGTCGTATTTATGTACGGAACAGTCATTCTCTCACAGTTTTATTTATTGCCAGCAATAATTATTGGGGTTATTTTTATAGTATTCATTGGTTGGATTGTATTTTTACCATAGAAAAAGAGCCGGAAATGGCTCTTTTTCTAGTCTGTAACACACTGGTAAATAAAATATACTAAAAGGAGTATGCTTGCGGCTGAGTACACGACATCTAAAGTCATCTGATTGCCCCCTCATTGTTGTTGTATTTATAGTGTATGAAATCTTACAATTTCATATTCAAGTGAAAAATATGTGAACGTTAACAAAATTGTAAAGTGCAAAAATTACAATCATTTTGTATAATAGAAGAAACAACCGTTATATAAAATATAATGAGTGAAAGGGGAGGGAACATAAATGCCAAATTGGTTTAGAAAAACCTTAGTCGCATTAATTACCGTATTTACGTTTGGTTTAGTGACGCCTCCTTCCATATTACTTGATAATGCCAAAGCTGCGGACAAGCCTACGAGCACAGCTGGGCAACAAAATTTGGAGAGTACGTCCTATACATATGAAGAAACAAATGATAGGTTAACCACCGATACTTTTGTTAACTATGCGATGCAAGAAGCAGAGAAGCAATCTATGCAAAAATTCGGCTCTAAAATTGGGCCTGTAATTGAAGATGAATTTAAAGATGTTGTATTACCTAAAATTGAAGAGGCAATTGCGGAACTTGCAAATGATGTGCCAGAAGAATCGTTACAATCATTAGCGATTTCTCAAAAACCAGCTGGTGGAAATAATGAAAAGATTTTTCATGTTTATGACACGAAATCAGGAAATGACTTACTGCGATTTCATGTGAGGAGAGATCATCCACCGCAAGATGGATATTATTTTAATTTCCACTATCATCGTTTTGATGATGGATATTCAGGACACCATGAGTTAGGAAATATTTATTGGAATACGAATGTACCGCCGAAATGGTTGTCTTAAAAAGAACGAGAGAAAATCTTGTTCTTTTTTTCTTTATGAAAGGATACGACATTTATGTTGTTGAATAACATCATATGTTTAGGAAAAAAGAAAAAAGGGAGTATGGGGATGCAAAAATATATCGTTTTTGACTTTGATGGCACATTAGTAGATTCACAAAATATATTTGTACCAATCTATAATCAACTTGCTGAAAAGCATGGATATAAGACAGTGAGTGAGGAAGGAATTGAGCCTTTACGAAAATTGACTATTTCTGAAAGATGTAAAAAACTCGATGTACCACTTTATAAACTTCCTATATTGGCGTTAGAGTTTTATAAATTATATCAACCTACCATAAAAGATCTCGTTTTATTCGATGGGATGAAAGATGTATTAGATGAACTACATAAAAAAGGCTACGGGATTGCGATTATATCTTCGAACTCAGAAGAGCATATTAGGGCATTTTTACATAGTAATGGCATAGAAAATATTCAAGAAGTGTATTGTTCTAAAAATTTGTTTGGTAAAGATAAAATGATTAAAAGATTTTTAAAGTCGAAAAAGCTAACAGAACAAGATATGTTATACGTTGGTGATGAACAGCGAGACGTAGCAGCGTGTAAAAAGGCTGGTGTGAATGTAATTTGGGTATCTTGGGGATATGATGTCATTGAAACAGTAGAAAAAGATGAACCAGATTTTATGGTCAATACGCCGATGGAAATTGTACAAGTTGTACAGGGCGCACATTCTTAATATGAATATACTTCGATAAGGTATTCATCATATTGAATTTGGGATAGCGAATTTAGATGAGTCTATTACTTTTTACAATCCGAATGGATTTATTATAGAAGTAGCGTATACACCAAATGTAGAAATGTAAGGGGAATAAACATGAAGACAATTACAGCACGGCAAAGCAATATACAAATAGTAAAAGATGCAGCAAATATTGAAGAAATCTCTAAAGGTTTCTCTCCTGATAAAAAATATATCATTACGACTATTGAAGATGAAAAGTATTTGTTACGGACAGGCGATATAAAAGAGTATGAAAGAAAGAAAATAGAGTTTCAAATTTTAAATGAAATGCAAAAACGTAGTGTGCAAGCACAAAAACCAATTGAAATGGGTTTGTTGGCAGAAGAAGGTTTATGCTATGGCATTTTTTCATATTTAGAAGGGGAAGATGCGAAGAAGCTATTGCCTACGTATTCACCAAAAGAACAATATAATATTGGTATAGAGGCAGGAAAAGATTTAGCAAAAATGCATACATATGAAGCTCCTAAGGATATGCTTCCATGGTATGAAAGAGCAATGAAAAAACATCGAAAATATTTAGAGGCATATAAAACATGTGGAATAAAAATAAAAAATGATGATAAAATCATAAAGTTTATAGATGATAATGAAATGTATGTACAAAATCGCCCAAATCGATTTCAACACGATGATTTTCATTTAGAAAATATAATTGTGCGGGATGGGAAATATGTAGGTGTTGTTGATTTTAATGGCTATGATTGGGGTGACCCACTTCATGATTTCGTGAAAATTGCATTATTTGCAAGAGACATTAGTATCCCGTATTCAATCGGACAAATAGAAGGATACTTTAATGGTAGAATTCCAGAGGAGTTCTGGAAATTATATGCGGTGTACGTTGGCATGACAGTTTTCTCATCAGTTGTCTGGAGCTTACGAGCAGCACCGCATATGTTAGATGATACGTTAGAGCGCCTTACTATAGTTTTAGAGGATCATAAAAACTTTGAGTTATTAAAGCCAATCTGGTTTGATAGTGAAATGATGAATAAAAAATAAGGATAGCAGGTGGGGAATCTCACACCTGCTATTTGTAAATAACTCATGAGACGGTCTCTTTACATAATATATATGTAGTTTTTTTATGAAGGAATGAAAACCTTGACGTCTACTTTATCCCGCTATTTGTCGGGCAGTAAAACTCCCACCTCAAAATTTGGCTTGAGCAAAGGAGTTAGGTGGGAGTCGGGCTGCCCGTAAACGCCCGATTGGTGAAGGCTAATAATCAGTGGGGATGAACAAAATCCCCACTGATTAAAGTTTCACTTTATAATATAAAAAGGGGGTGGACTATTGAAAATCAGGCAAGGTAAATATGAAGAAATAAAAGTACGCGATAGAATTCCAGGAATGGTTGAATATATAGAGGACACAATGTTACCTACTGGTTTTCACTATTATATTCCTCCTCACTGGCATAGAAGTATTGAAATTAGCCTAGTCGTATATGGAGAGGTTTTCTTGTATGTGAATGGGCAAAAAAAGAAAGTATCCGCTGGCGAATTTATTTTTGTGAATAGTGGAGATGTTCATGAATTCGAAAAAGTTGAAAATACAAGTTGTGCAGTAATGATGTTAATTATTTCTTATGAATTTCTTAAAGAGGTAAATGGAGATTTTGATAAATATAGATTTAATATAAAAGAATCAGTTGTTCAGAAAACGAACCTCCAGCAAATATTTTATGAATTAAAGGAGTTAGTCACAAATTCTGATGATTTAAGTTACATAAAAATTAATAGTTTAATTTATGAAATTGTTTATATTCTATTGCGATATTGCAAAGATGGAGAGAGTATAGACAATAATTATCAACTTGGAAATAAACAGAAAGAAATGATTACGTATATTTATAAACATTATGATGAAGAACTTAAACTGAAAGATGTAGCTAAACATTTTTTTGTAAGTGAAGAACATTTTTCCCGTATGTTCAAAAAATCGTTCGGATCAAATTTCACCACTTTTTTAACGAGATACAGGCTCTATAAAGCGTATGAAGATATTATTAATAGTACAAATTCTATACAAGATATAGCAGTGAAACACGGATTTCCAAATGTAAAATCATTTATTTCACAGTTTAAAGAAAAATACGGATATACACCATTACAGTATAGGAAAAATATCATATCAAAAAATGACAATAATCGAATCAAATATGAACAACAATAAAAAAACGTTTCATGTTACATTTTGTACATGGAACGTTTTTTATTTAGTAATAGTAAACGAAGTGAGATTCAATAGAGATTTATCTAATCTGAAGAAATGAAAGCGTTTAAAATAAGAGAGGATGAATACTAGATGACTAGAAAATATGACTTAAACCTATTAGAAAAAATTCAAGAAAAACAAGAAATCATTAATGTACAGGGGGCGAAAGTTTTAGTAAAAAACATACCAGATTGTGATGAAAAAGGAGCGATGGATCCACGTCTTTATAAGGACACGAAGGTTCAAATGAATGTAATGAGGTTTATGCCTAAAAATATGATGAAAATGGACGCTTCTGAAAAATCGGTAAGGAATATGCGAAAACAATTTAATGGAATTAAGAGTGTTCCAATTGTCACTAAAGACGTTAATATTACGCATAAAACAGTGAAAGCGGAAGATGGATATGATATTCCGATAAGAATTTATAACAGTGTTTCTAAACAAGAGAATGCGCCAGTTTTATACTTTATTCATGGTGGTGGATTTATGGCAGGATCACCAGATGTAGTAGAAGAACTTGTGAAATTGATAGTAGAAAAAACAGATATACTAGCCGTTTCTGTGGATTATCGATTAGCTCCGGAAAATCCTTTTCCAACTGGGCATACAGATTGCTACACTACTTTAAAGTGGATTTATGAAAATGCTGATACATTAGGCGGGGATAAGAATAATATCTTTGTGGCAGGTGATAGTGCAGGAGGGAACTTAACACAGTATTGTACAACTAAAGATATGGAAGATGGTAGGAAGTACGTGAAGGGACAGTTGCTTTTGTATCCTACACTTAATATGTGTGACTATGAAGATGAATTTTATTCTTGGAGTATAGATAAATATGAAATTGCTCCTAAGTATAAAAAAGGATTAGAAAAAATGCTTAATATAATGCATTCAATGGTTGGAGGTATGTCAGAAGTACTTGGTACGAAAGAAATTCATTCGAAGTATTTAAGTCCATATGTTGATGTATCCCCAGACTATCCAAGTACATTTATTACGGTAGGAGAGCATGATTTTTTAATGATAGAATGTTTAGCGTATGCAGCTAAATTGACTAAAAAAGGAGTGGATACTGAAACAGTCCTTTATCGTGGTTTAGGGCACGCTTATGGAGATAATGTAGGTGTTTATCCCCAAAGTGAAGATTTAGCAATTGAGATGGGGAATTTTATATTTAAGCATAGTGGAAAGTAGGAGAAATAATGGGAAATAGAAAAGTGATATTAATTTCCAGCTTCGCTATTTTACTATGTATCTTTGCATTTACAGACTTACAAATATCCAATAGTTTATATGAACCAACTAATAAGATACTAGTACCAATGAGTCGTATTGTGGTAGGAGCCCATTTTGCTTCAGATGTTACAGTTGGAGTCGCTATTTCAGTTACTGTTTTTATGTGTTTGAAAAAATTTATATGGATAGATACAAAGTATTTACCACTTGGGTTACGACGAATCGTTGCATGCAAGATACGCCCTTCTACTTCACGACTTTTAGCAAAGCGAACAAGGCCAAGTTTCGGTAATTTTATTGTGTTGCCTACAATTCCAATATTTCCGTTTGTTTGCTTAGTTGTGTAGGATTGAACTGTATTCTTTTTAGACTTGAATCGAGGCATATCATTCTGTTTCTTGAAAAAACGTGAAAAAGCATCTGCGAGGTTTTTTAATGTGGATTGAAGAGCGATACTATCTACTTCTTTTAAACAAATCGTATCCTGTTGCTTCTTTATACGTATCATTCCAAAGAGCAAGGAAATAGTTAAATACAAAGCGACTGCAACCGATTGTTTTAGCAATTAATATTTCTTGTTTCTTATTCGGGTAGATACGAAATTTATATGCTTTATTTACTAACATAGGTTGCACCTCACTTTTTCATCGTATATCTACAGTATACAAAAAAACGTAGGCTTACGCCTACTGACATTCATCTCCCACCTAAAATTGGTGTTTCACACCTTCACATTTTTGAGGAAGGAGTCTTCTGTCAGAAAACGATAAATAATTTAGCATTTGGGTTATCCTCATTTTATTTGTTAAATTCAATAATAGGATTATAGGTTGCAAGGTGAATTTCTGATTGCAAAATAATAGAGGGAAGAGTAATCTTCCCTCTATTATTTTGTTATTTAATTTTCGTAAATGTAAGAGGCTGAGTACTTAAAGTTGCAGGTACGTGTAATTGAAGAGTCGGGAATTCACCATTTACATTCATATCATAAGCGAATAAAAGCCCCATTTTCATTTGGAACAAACTAATTGATGCTGAGAAGATGTTGTAATGATGATGTTTTAGCTGAAATTCCATATCCATAAATTGTACATGTAGGAAATCATCTTGTTTGTATACTTTCAGTGTTCCATAAGCGGGATGCTCAAAAGTTCCAGTGTAGTCATCTAATGCATGAGAAGGGATAGTCCCTTTTATTGGTTCGGGAAGTGATGTAGTTGCCTCTTTCATCATTTCTTTCATTTTTTCACTATCTTCTACAGCGCGTTCATGCCAGTCGATATATTCTAGTCCGAGAAGTTCATCGTAAATATGCTTTGTAATATAAGTAGGAAGTAAAGTTTGTCCAGAATTTGTTAGTACGATAATACCAATATTTTCGTTTGGCATAAATGATGCAAGTGCAGAAAACCCATCAATATTACCGCCGTGATGAATCATTTTATAACCGCGGTAAGCACTAATAAACCAACCGAGTCCATAGCTATTTAATGGAGATTCACTCGTTGATAACATTGGCTGATCTGGAATTGGAGTATGCGGTGTATACATGTCTTGGAGTAGTTCAGTAGAAATCAAATCATGATTTCCTGTGCTTCCTTCGTTTAAATGAAGCAAAACCCATTTTGCCATATCTTCGATGGTAGAGTTAATACATCCAGCCGCTCCAACTGTATCGATATTTCGGAATGGAATTTCTTTTATTTCACCGTCATTTTCAATATAAGGTAAAGCATAATCATCTGTATTTTGTGAGTCTGTAACAGAGAAGTTTGTATGCCTCATATTTAAAGGTTCTAAAATATGTTCTGCAACGTATTGCTCCCACGTTTGATTTGTAATATTTTCCACAATGTAACTAATTGTCGCATACATTAAGTTGTTATAAAGAAATGCTGTGCGGAACGGTGCATCAAGTGATAAATGCTTTATTTTTTCAACAAGACCTTTTCGAGTTAAGGAAGAACTGTACCAAAGAGCATCGTGACGACTTACCCCAGTACGATGAGAAGCTAAATCTCGTCCTGTAACTTGCGAGTTAGCGAGCATATCGGATAGAGAGAAGTTAGGTACGTAAGTTTGGACAGGAGTATCCCAATTAAACTTTTTTTGCTGTGCTAATAAGCTTAATGAAAGCGTACCGAATGCTTTCGTCGCAGAACCGATTGCGAATCGTGTCTGCGGAGTAACAGCCTCTTTTTTCTCTATGTTACGATAGCCGAAACCTTCTGAAATAATTACCTCACCATCTTTTATAACAGCTACAGCCGCTCCAGGAACGTGTAAATCCTTCATCATCTTCTCAACCTTATGTTGTAACGTACTTAAAACAGGAGTTTTGATTTTAGACATGCTTCCAACCTCCAAATATAAATTTTATGTTCCGCACTATACTTTCTGTAATAGAAAAGTGAAAACCTTTTTTAATATTGAAAGTTAATAATTTTGTAAGAAATATTGAAAGAATTTTTATTAATTTGGATTATTAAATTCGATGTTTTTCATGTTATGATAAATCTCATATACGATTGAAAGAAGGTTTTTCTACATATGAAACATGTTGAATATGAATACTTAAATTTATGCCGTCATGTAATGGAGCACGGTACGAAGAAAGAAGATCGTACAGGGACAGGTACTGTATCTGTATTTGGATATCAAATGCGTTTCGATTTAAGTAAAGGATTTCCTCTATTAACGACAAAGAGAGTGCCATTTCGCCTAGTAGCAAGTGAGCTGCTTTGGTTTATGAAAGGTGATACAAATATTCGCTATTTATTGCAACATAATAATAATATTTGGAATGAATGGGCGTTTAAGAGCTGGGTAGAAAGCGATGAGTATACTGGCCCTGATATGACAGATTTCGGTCTTCGCTCACAACAAGATGAGGAATTTAAGAAGCAATACGATGAGCAAATGGAATTGTTTAAAAAGAACGTTTTAGAAGACGATGAATTCTCAACGAAATTTGGATATTTAGGAGACGTATACGGAAAGCAATGGCGTGCTTGGAAAACGACAGCTGGTGAGACACTTGATCAATTAAAAGATGTAATTGAAATGATTAAGAAAACACCAGATTCACGCCGGCTAATTGTTTCTGCTTGGAATCCTGAAGATGTACCAAGTATGGCTTTACCGCCTTGTCATACGCTATTCCAGTTTTATGTAGCAGATGGAAAGCTTTCTTGTCAGTTATATCAGAGAAGCGGTGACATATTCCTTGGCATTCCATTTAACATTGCAAGCTATTCACTTTTAACACATTTAATTGCACATGAATGTGGTCTTGAAGTAGGAGAATTTGTTCATACAATTGGAGATGCACACATTTATACAAATCATTTTGAACAAGTAGAAAAGCAATTGGCACGTGAACCACGTCCATTCCCGAAACTTACATTAAATCCAGATGTAAAATCTGTGTTTGATTTTGAAATGGAAGATTTAACGATTGAAGGATATGATCCGCACCCAGCAATTAAAGCACCGGTTGCAGTGTAATTGTAGAGGAGATGACAAGATGATTGTTTCATTTATGGTCGCAATGGACGAGAATAGAGTAATTGGTAAAGATAATAACTTACCTTGGCGTTTACCGAGTGAATTACAGTATGTAAAGAAAACGACGATGGGTCACCCACTTATTATGGGGAGAAAGAACTATGAAGCAATTGGTAGACCATTGCCTGGAAGACGTAATATTATTGTAACTCGTAATGAAGGGTATCATGTAGAAGGCTGCGAAGTAGCTCATACTGTAGAGGAAGTGTTTGAACTATGTAAAAATGAAGAAGAGATTTTTATTTTTGGCGGAGCGCAAATTTATGATCTCTTTTTACCTTATGTAGACAAGTTATATATAACAAAAATCCACCACGCATTTGAAGGGGACACATTCTTCCCAGAAATGGATATGACAAATTGGAAAGAGATTTTTGTAGAAAAAGGTTTAACGGATGAAAAAAATCCGTATACGTATTATTACCATGTATACGAGAAACAACAATAATAATAAAAATTGATGTGAGTATTCGCATCAATTTTTTTATTTGTATTTATAAATGTAAGTTTATAGATGATATTCAATAGTGCTATAATGAAAGGTAGCATGTGAAAAATGCTAAAATTTTCAAAAGTATTCATATAGAAAGAGGAGGAGAATCGGTTGAGAAAAATATGGGGGATTCTTTTTCTTTGCTTTGCATTAATGCTAGTCGGATGCGGTAAAGAAGAAAAACCACAAGAAGCGTTTGATACATATGCAAAAGCATGGAATAAGAAAAAATTTGCTGATATGTATGATCAATTATCAGAAAATGCAAAAAAGAATATTTCTAAAAAAGATTTCACAGAGAAATATGAAAAAATTTATGCAGGTATAGAAGTGAAAAACTTAAAAGTAGAGACTGGCGAAGTAAAAGAGGATAAGAAAGAGAACGGCCCTGTTCCTTTTAAAGTAAGTATGGATACAGTTGGTGGTAATATCTCTTTTGGCCATGAAGCAAAAATGGTGAAAGAAAAAGATGGCGATAAAGAATCTTGGAAAATAGATTGGACTCCTGATTTTATTTTCCCTGGCATGACAAAAGATAGTAAAGTGCGTATGCAAACGACGCAACCAAAACGTGGTGAAGTTTACGATCGTAATGGAAAAGGTCTTGCGACGAATGGGAAAGCTTCTGAGATCGGAATCGTTCCAGAAAAATTAGACGCTACTGCTCCGCAAACGAAAGAAACAGTAGCGAAGTTGTTAAATATGTCTGTAGAAGAAATTGATCAAAAACTAGCTGCTAAATGGGTAAAACCAGGGTATCTCGTACCAATTGGAATTTTACCTGATGGGGCAACGCAAAATACGTACATCGATTTACCAGGTGTTTCAACAAAACCAGTAAATGTTCGTACATATCCGTTAGGGGAAGCGGCAGCTCATTTAACTGGTTATATCGGAAAGGTAAATGCTGAAGATTTAAAAACGCTTCAAAAGAAAGGCTATCAAGCCGATGATCCAGTTGGTAAAGCTGGATTAGAGCAAGTATTGGAAGAACAGCTACGCGGGAAAAAAGGTGGCCGTGTCTTCATGGAAGATGCACAAGGAAAAGAAATTAAAAATTTAGCGAAAACAGATGCTGTTGATGGAGAAAATGTAACTTTAACTATCGATAGTGTTGTTCAAGAAAAAACGTATAATGAAATGAAGGGAGAAGCTGGTTCAAGTGCGGCAATTAATCCGAAAAGTGGAGAAACAATTGCTCTTGTAAGTAGTCCAGCTTATAATCCTAATTTAATTGCACGAGGAACATCAAAAGCACAACGCGAGGCTTGGAATAATGACCCGAAAAAACCGATGACGAATCGATTTACACAATTATCGGTACCAGGTTCTGTATTTAAGCCAATTACAGGTGCAATTGGTCTTGAAACAAAAACAATCGATCCAAAAGAAGAATTGAAAATAGAAGGACTGAAATGGACGAAAGATTCTTCTTGGGGCAATTATTACGTAACACGTGTAAAAGATGCAAATCCGATTGATTTTGATAAGGCAATGAAGTACTCGGATAATATTTATTTCGCACAAGAAGCTTTGAAAATTGGAAAAGATAAATTTATGGCTGAGGCGAAAAAATTCGGATTTGATGAGAAATTACCAATTGAATACGGATTCCCAGCTTCTAAAATCGCAAATGATGGCATGAAAAATGATATTCAAATGGCAGATACAGGATATGGACAAGGACAAGTCTTAATGACTCCTCTTCATTTAGCTTTAACTTATGCACCGATTGTAAATGATGGAAAGATTCCGTCACCGTATCTTATTAAAACAGATAAACAACCAAAAACTTGGAAAGAGAACGTGATTTCTAAAGAAAATCAAGATATATTGAAAACGGCTTTAACGAAAGTAATTAACGATCCAGATGGTACGGGGAAAATTGCGAAAATTGATGGTATGACTCTTGCTGGTAAAACAGGAACAGCAGAATTAAAAGTATCAAAAGAGGCAGAAGGAAAAGAACTAGGTTGGTTCGCTGCGTTTGATTTAAATTCACCTGATATGGTCATTACAATGATGATTGAAGATGTAAAAGGTAGAGGTGGAAGTAATATTCCGGCTGAAAAAGTGAAACATGTTTTTCAAAAGTAATAATTGAAGAAGACTATCTCCATGAAATATGGAGATAGTCTTTTATTTGATTAAAACCTTAATATTTATATACAAAAACTAACTGAAATAATATAACTTATTAACTTACGAAAAAAAAGTAGCTATTTTTATTGACAGTCATTAAAACTTTTTGTATTATACTTACATAAGGTAAGTTATTTACTATAAAATAATAAATCTCAAACTAAAGATAAATTTAAAAAAGGGAGATAATACAATGACAAAAGTACTATTTATTACAGCAAATCCAAATTCAGCAGAAGGTTCTTTCGGTATGGCAGTAGGAGAAGCTTTCATCGAAGCATATAAAAACGAACATCCACAAGACGAAGTTGTAACAATTGATTTATTCAATACAACTGTACCAGCAATCGATGCAGACGTATTCGCTGCTTGGGGGAAATTTGCAGCAGGCGAAGGATTCGAAACTTTAAGTGAAAATCAGCAACAAAAAGTTGCAGCAATGAACAATAACTTAGAAACATTTATGCATGCAGATCGTTATGTATTCGTGACTCCAATGTGGAACTTCAGCTACCCAGCAGTAGTGAAAGCATACTTAGATAACTTATCAATCGCAGGTAAAACATTCAAATATACTGAAAATGGTCCAGTTGGCTTACTAGAAGGCAAAAAAGCACTTCATATTCAAGCTACAGGCGGCGTTTACTCTGAAGGAGCATACGCATCTATGGACTTCGGTCGCAATCACTTAAATGCGGTATTAGGATTCATGGGTGTATCAGACACTGAATATATTGCAGTTGAAGGAATGAATGCAAATCCTGAAAAAGCACAAGACATTAAAGAAGCAGCAATTGCAAGTGCACGCGAATTAGCAAAACGTTTCTAATATAGAAAACTTCAAAATGTCCAAACACTTGTTGTTTGGACATTTTTTCTTCTTTTTCCTTCGTTTGTCTAGTATAATGAAGGTCGGAATGATAATAGGTGGGGGTTCTGTATGATTCAAACGTTTTTTAAAATCTTTTATTTAATTTTAATCGTAATTGCGATTACACCAAGGTTGTGGCGTATAAAAAGAAAAGCAAATGCGATGTCACCGCAAGAAAAAGATAGTGTTGTGTATAAAACAACAAACTGGTTTGGTAAGAAAATGGTGGGTGTAACTGGATCGACTGTAGAAGTAAAGGGACTTGAAAATGTTCCAAAAGACAAGCCGGTGCTAGTTGTAAGTAATCATCAAAGTAATATGGATATTCCTGTTTTACTAGGTTACTTAAATAAGCCAATTGGATTCGTTTCAAAAGCGGAAATTAAAAAGTTTCCGGTTGTACCAACATGGATGGAACTAATGAATTGTGTGTTCATGGACCGCAGCGATCGCCGTCAATCTCTTAAGGCAATTAAAGATGGAATTGAACTATTAAAGAATGGACATTCTATCGTAATTTTCCCTGAAGGAACGAGAAGTAAGGGTGGCGAAATTGGAGAGTTTAAAGCGGGTAGTTTTCACCTAGCAGTAAAATCTGGTGTAGCAATCTTACCTGTAACGTTAGATGGTACATATAAAATGTTTGAAGCGAATGGAAATCGTATGAAACCAGCTCATGCAACAGTAACGATTTCTAAGCCAATTACACCTGAAGAATATACAAGTATGGATGCTAAAGAGTTAACCCAGCATACAAAAGATATTATTGCATCTCAATTACATAAGTAATAAAAAAAGTTTCAGCTTAAACAAGCTGAAACTTTTTTTATGCTGCGGGTAAGACATAAAACAGTACGCAGAAAAACATCATTGTACTACCGCCTAGTACGAAGAGATGCCAAATGGCATGATTGAACGGAAGCTTTTCCCAAAGGAAGAATATAGCTCCGATAGAATACAAAATGCCGCCTATTAATAGTAGTGAGAAGCCGTGACCGGTTAAATTTTCATAAAGGGGTTTAATGGCAACGATGATGAGCCAACCCATAATGATATAACATAATGTTGATGTTTTAATAAAGCGACGAACAAAGAAGATTTTGAAAATAATTCCACCAATCGCAAGGGTCCAAATAATTGCGAGTAAAGTCCAACCGAGCGGGCCACGCAGTGTAATGAGTAGAAATGGTGTATACGTGCCGGCAATTAATAAATATATGGCGGAGTGATCTAAAATGGTAAATAACTTTTCTACTTTTGGATGATGGATACTATGTAGCAGTGTAGAAAATAAGTATAGTAGGAACATGCTTACGCCATAAACGGTAAAACCAACAACAGCAGATGCTGTGCCATGTTTGGAAGCATGAATAATTAATATGATTAAGGCAGGGATGCTTAAAATGGCACCGATACCATGGGTAATTGCATTCGCAATTTCTTCTTTTACAAATTGGGTCATTCTTTTAATTTTTTGCGTCATAATGTTAATTCCTTTCACTGTATTGAGATAAGTTATATTTTCCTTAACCATATCATATACAAAAGGAATAGAAAATGATATTCAATTGATTATATTTTCGAATTTTTTTGACAAAAGACAACGGATACATTGACGTTTGCGAAATTTTTTGACAAAATGAACTTATGGAATAGTAGGACAAGGAATCTACTTATGAAGGGGATGGGGAAATGTTTTCAAATATTGGCTTTCCAGGGTTAATTTTAATTTTAGTATCAGTGTTAATTTTATTTGGCCCAAAAAAGTTACCGGAAATTGGGAAAGCTTTAGGGGAAACGTTAAAAGAATTTAAAAAATCAACAAAAGAATTGACTGATGAGGCATTTCAAGAGAAAGAAAAAAATAAATAAATAAAAGAATATGCTGAAGTTTTTCTCGGAATGGATAAATAAAGTGTGGTGAACGAGATGGAAGATCGGGAAATGAGCGTAGTAGAACATATTGTTGAGCTTCGCAAACGAGTAATATATACAGTATTATCCTTTGTATTATTTTTAATTATTGGATTTACTTTTACGAAGGATATTTATTTTTGGCTTGTAAAAGATTTACCAATGAAATTAACTGTTCTCGGTCCAAGTGATGTGTTGTGGATTTTTTTCTCGATTGCTACAGTATTTGCTATCGTTTGTACAATTCCTTTTGCTGCGATACAAATTTGGTTATTTGTAAAACCAGGTTTACATCCCAATGAACAAAAAATGACATTAATGTATATACCGGTATTGTCTATATTATTTATAGCAGGCCTATCTTTCGGTTATTTTATCGTCATGCCATTTTTATTTCATTTCCTAACTACAATTGGTAATGGGATGTTTAATACGATGTTTACAACGGAAAAATATTTTCATTTCGTATTAAATTTAACAGTTCCGTTTGCTGTTATATTTGAATTACCTGTAGTTGTTATGTTTTTAACGAGTATAGGTCTTCTAACGGCAGAATTTCTTCAGAAAATAAGAAGATATGCTTATGTCGTGTTGATTATAATTGCATCATGTATATCGCCGCCAGATTTTTTATCACATAGTTTAGTAGCGGTACCGCTTATTTGTATTTATGAAATCAGTATCGCTTTATCAAAGATAGTTAGTAAACGAAAACAGAAAAGAGAAGAAATACAGTCGAAAAGTGCCTCGTTATAAAGGCACTTTTTAATTTATTTGTTATACTCTAGCTATAATTGTATACAATATATAGAAGGAAAAAATTATAGAATCTCCAAAATTTAGACAAACTTTTCATTTTTATAAGTTTATACTGAAGTTATCAAGCTATATATGGGTAATAAGACTCCCGTCTCAAAGGATATATAGGACAGGGTTCGAATTAGGTGGATATAAATGAAGTATTAACTTCTAAATGGGGCAGCTTAAGGATATTTTAGTATTCATAGGAAACCTACACTAAAAAACGTGTTAAAGAATAAAGTGGAGGAAGTTCAAAAATCCAACGAAAAAGAGGATTGATATTGTGATTACGAAAAGTTTTTATTTCACTCATGCAACAGGGAATTGTATTAAAATATTTGAAATCCCTGTCCTACAAACACAGCATCCATTAGCGTTTCTAATTCAGTCTCGTCTTCAATTGTTTATTGCGAAAATTCAAAAACATAAAAACCCAAGATTCTCGTACTCTTTCCGTGAATATTTACAAAGTTGTTTGAAGTGGAATGATTATTCAAATGTATATAAGACAAATACTCTTGAAAAGAATGCATAATATACAGCAGGGACAGAGTTAGATAGGCTCTGTCTTTTTTATTTTAGGTATAAAAATATAATTAATTTGGTGAAATTCATTCGAAATTGTTGAAAGCATCGGGAATGCTAGTATAATAACAGGGAGAGCGTATTGGAAAGGGAAGAATATAATATGCAAAAAATTAAAATTGTAACAGATTCAACGGCAGATTTATCAAAAGATATAATTGAGAAGTATGATATTCATGTTTTACCATTATCTATTTCTGTAAATGGACAAACATACTTAGATCGCGTTGATTTACAACCGGATGAATTTATTGAAGAAATGATTAAATCAGAAGAATTACCAAAAACATCACAACCGGCTATGGGTACATTTGTAGAAATGTATGACAAGCTAGGCGAAGATGGAAGTGAAGTACTTTCCATTCATATGACAGGTGGAATGAGCGGTACTGTCGCAACAGCGAATAGCGCTGCATCAATGACAGATACAAAAGTAACAGTTGTTGATTCTCAATTTATTACACATGCTTTAGCATATCAAGTAATTGAAGCGGCAAAAATGGCAAAAGAAGAATGCTCACTAGAAGATATTTTAAAACGTATTGATGAAGTAAGAAAGAATACTCGTTTATATGTTGTCGTAGATACATTAGAAAACTTAGTAAAAGGTGGACGCATCGGTAAAGGTAAGGCACTTATTGGTTCTTTACTTAATATTAAACCAATTGCAAGTTTAGAAGGCGGCGTATATAATCCGGTAACGAAAGTACGTAGCCAAGGGCAGATTGTAAAAACGTTGGCTAAACTATTCGAGGAAGATACTGCTGGAAAAGTGGTGAAAGCTGTTGCGATTCCACATGCTAAAGCAATTCCTTTAGCAGAAAGTGTAAAAGCTGCTGTTGAAAAAGTGAATGGATTCACTCAATCAGAGATTTTCTATACAACACCAGTTATCAGTACTCATACAGGACCAGGAGCAATTGGTTTTATGTATTTAGCAGAGTAATAAAAAAGCTACTTGAAATGAATTTTCAAGTAGCTTTTTTATTATTTCAGGACAGAAAATAAGAAATGAGAAGGGCAATACAGGCGCTACCGCTAATTATATAGCGAGTCTGTAAATAATCTTTCATGGAAAACACCCTTTTCAATTTTTTAAAGTATATGATAAATTACTGGCAAAAATTAGTACTATTATACATGAGAAGTTTCTGTGATTTTTACTGGTTCTTTAACTGGGACAATAGGGCTATAAGTGAAGGTTTGACCTAAAAAGAGAACATGTAGTTGTTCCCACGGTAGCATTCGTAAATTCCAGTTATTTCGTAGTCGTGTTACTGCTTCCCTTGGTGTTTCATCTGCTAAAGCAAAAGTACCGTAGTGCATGGGAATGAAATGTGTAGCTTTTATATCTAGATACGCTTGCACAGCTTCTTCTGGTGAAACGTGAGACACTTTCATAAACCATTCTGGTTCATAGGCACCAATTGGCATAAGTGCAATATCGATTGAAAAACGTTTGCCGATCTCTTTAAATCCTTGGAAATAACCACTATCACCACAAAAATAAATGGTTTCTGAAGAAGTCATATTATCAATGATCCATCCTCCCCAGTGAGAGGTGTTCATATCAAATAATGTTCTTCTCGTCCAGTGCTGGGCAGGTACGAAGTGAAAAGAGACTTCATCAATTGTTGTACTTTCCCACCAGTTGTATTCTTCTACATTGGTGAATTTTTTACGAGTAAATAATTTTTTTAGCCCAATAGGAACAAGGTATAAGGTATCATCATTTAGTTGACGAAGAGATGAAAAGTCTAAATGATCGTAATGACCGTGTGAAATAAGAACGATATCGATTTTAGGTAGTTCTTTTATAGTGAGCCCTGGCTCAGTAAGTCGTGGAACTAACTTTAATTTATTTGCCCATACTGGATCTGTTAAAATATTTAAGCCGTTCGTTTGAATGAGAAAAGTTGAATGACCAATCCATGTGACAGTCGTTTTTTCAAAGTTATTTAGTAGAAATTTACTTTGTTTAACAGGTGATTGTTCTACTAGAAAAGAAAAGTCTTTTTTGTTTTGCTTTCTCTCTTTACGCCAACGTAAGAAGGAGCGAATTGATTTTTTTGTACTTGCATTATCCATATTTTCATAGCGCTTTGCCATGAACATCACCTCATTTAAAATCGTTGTAGTTGTATTGTACCGAAATGTTGTTAAGGAATACAGTGTTTAACATGGATTAATGTTTAAGTAATTGTAAAAAAATAGGGGAATTTATTTACAAATTTAACAATGAACTTCGTTTCGCAAATAATGGTTAGAGAAATAATAGTAGTAAAATATATTTTGTCTAGTAATTCGCTTGAAATAAAGAAGTAACATACGTAAATTCGTACGATTTCGTGAACAAATGATGTAAACAATTTTCTCATAGTGTTTACTTTTGTTATGATATACATAACTTACATAAATTAAGGATAGAGAAAAGAGGTTTAATAATGAAGCGTTATCAAAAGTTAATTGGTCTTATGGTTGTATTTTGTCTCTTTGTACTTTCAGGTTGTAGCAGTTCAGGGGCAAAACTCCGTAAACCGTTAAACTGGGATTTGGAAACTTTCCAATTTACAAATCAAGAAGGAAAGCCGTTTGGTACAAAAGATTTAAAAGGGAAAGTTTGGGTAGCTGATTTCATGTTTACAAACTGTCAAACAGTTTGTCCGCCAATGACTGCTAATATGGCGAAATTACAGAAAATGGCTAAGGAAGAGAAATTAGACGTTCAGTTTGTTTCGTTTAGTGTAGACCCTGAACTTGATAAACCAGAAAATTTGAAAGCATTCATTCAAAAGTTTACAGAGGATACAAGTAACTGGAACTTGTTAACTGGTTATTCACTGGAGGATATTACAAAGTTTTCAAAAGATAACTTCCAGTCGCTTGTAGATAAACCAGAGAATGGGCAAGTAATACACGGTACATCATTTTTCTTAGTCGATCAAAATGGAAAAGTAATGAAAAAATATAGTGGCATTAGCAATACGCCATACGAAGATATTATACGTGATATGAAGCGATTAGCTGATTAAAAAGAAGGGTGCTAAGCACCCTTCTTTTATTAGTATTCAGTCTATGGATAATATGTCATGTTGTTGTGGTAATTTCGGTGCGCGAATTTCTAATACACCGTTTTGATAAGAAGCTTTCGTTGCTTTTTTATTAATTAAATATGGTAACTTAATAATTCTTGACGCTTCTGAAATGGAACGTTCTCGGCGATAATAGTTATGAGATGTTTGTTCTTCTTCCGTCTCTTCAAGTATATCTTCTTTTACAGAGACTTTTAAGTATTCGCTTTGTATTTCAATTTGAATTTGTTCTTTTTGTATACCTGGTAGTTCGGCTGTAACGACGAGTTCGTCACCAACTTCGTATAAATCTACTGGGAATGTTAATAAACGGTTTCCTTTTTGGAAAAAATGATTTAAATCAGCAATTACGCCACGAAGAGGCGTTTGTTCGAAAAAATCATCAATTTGTTTTAAATAATTACGAACTGGTGGGCGAGAAGAATCTTTTTTTTCTTCACTCATGGTATTACCTCCTAGAAATCAATTTGCAATATCATATGACAAAAGCGGAGAAAGGTGAGTGCCTAGTTTTCATGTTTTCATAAAAAAATGTTAAAAATGTGAAATGGAGTGAGTTTTTTATAGTTTTTGGTCGCCATATTCAGTTGATTATGCTAGTATAAATAGGGTTGATATAGTAGTATTGAGACAGAATGAAAACTGAAAGAGGGTAAGAAGTATGTGTGGTTTTGTAGGATGTTTATGTGAAAACCCTAGAGAGTTTTCAGAAACAGAAAAACATCAATTTGAAAATATGAACACGATGATTTTCCACCGCGGTCCAGATGACGAAGGATATTTTCGTGATGAACATGTACAATTTGGCTTCCGCCGTTTAAGTATCATTGACTTAGAGGCAGGACATCAGCCGTTAACTTATGAAAATGATCGATATGTAATTATTTTTAATGGTGAAATTTACAATTATGTAGAACTACGTGAAATGTTACTTGAAAAAGGTGCAACGTTTGCTACACAATCTGATACAGAAGTTATCATTGCATTGTATGCACATATGAAAGAAAAATGTGTAGACTACCTTCGTGGTATGTTCGCATTTATGATTTGGGATCGTGAAGAAAAGACACTTTTCGGTGCACGTGACCACTTCGGTATTAAGCCTTTATACATCGCACAACAAGGCGATACTACATTCTTCGCATCTGAGAAGAAAAGTATTATGCATGTAATGGAAGACAAAGGGGTAAACCCAAAGTCACTACAACACTACTTTACGTACCAATATGGTCCAGAGCCAGAAACATTAACAATTGATGTTAACAAAATTGAGCCTGGTCATTACTTCGTAAAAGAAATCGGTAAAGAGATGGAAATCCATCGCTACTGGAATCCTTATTTCAACGCTTCAAGCGCAACGAAAGAGGAGCATATCCAAGCAATTCGTGATGTATTATACGATTCTGTAAAAGTACATATGCGTAGTGATGTACCAGTAGGTTCTTTCTTATCTGGTGGTATCGATTCATCTATTATTGCTTCTATCGCAAGAGAAATGAATCCAAATCTATTAACATTCTCTATTGGTTTCGAACAACGTGGTTTCAGTGAAGTTGATGTTGCGAAAGAAACTGCTGAGAAATTAGGAGTTAAAAACCATAACGTATTCATTACAGCGCAAGAATTTATGGATGAGTTCCCAAAAATCATTTGGCATATGGATGATCCTTTAGCGGATCCAGCAGCTGTACCATTGTATTTCGTTGCGAAAGAAGCGCGTAAACATGTAACGGTTGTTCTTTCTGGTGAAGGTGCAGACGAGCTATTTGGTGGATATAACATTTATCGTGAGCCAAACTCGTTAAAAATGTTCTCTTACATTCCTAGCCCAGGAAAGAGTGTTCTAAAGGCATTAAGTGGTGCTCTTAAAGAAGGGTTTAAAGGAAAAAGCTTCTTAGAGCGTGGATGTACGCCAATCGAAGAGCGTTACTATGGAAATGCGAAAATCTTCCGTGAAGAAGAGAAAGCTGAATTAATGAAGTATTACGATGAAAGTGTTAACTATATGGATATCACGAAACCATTGTATAACGAAATTAAAGATTATGATGATGTAAGTAAAATGCAGTACATTGATATGTTCACATGGTTACGCGGCGATATTTTATTAAAAGCTGATAAAATGACGATGGCAAATTCATTAGAACTTCGTGTACCGTTCTTAGATAAAGAAGTATTTGACGTTGCATCTAAAATTCCGACAGAATTTAAAATTGCAAACGGAACAACGAAAGCTATATTACGTGAAGCTGCTCGTGGAATTGTTCCGGATCACGTGTTAGATCGTAAAAAGCTTGGGTTCCCAGTACCAATTCGTCACTGGTTAAAAGATGAAATGCACGATTGGGCTGTAAATATTATTAAAGAAAGCAAAACTGAGCATTTAATCGAAAAACAGTATGTATTAAACTTACTGGAAGCACATTGTGCAGATAAAGGCGATTATAGCCGTAAAATTTGGACTGTACTTGCGTTTATGGTATGGCATCAAATTTATGTTGAGCATAAATACGATACGAATAAGTTCCACGAAGAAACAAAGCGTGCGTATAGCTTAGTTTAATAAAAAACCTTAAGGTCGCATTCGATCTTAAGGTTTTTTTCATAAATTGCATTTATTATTGATACAATAATAGTAAAAGGATGGACAACATATGATTACGTTTGAGAAAGTAAATACAGAAAATGAAAGCGCTGTAAAAGAAATGTTTCATTCACACAGCTTAGATGAGAAAAAGGTTCAGTATTGTGTAAAAGTTGATGATACATATATTGGCGTAATAGATTATAGCGTTCAAGAAGAGAGTGCTATTTTGTCACAGTTAATTATTCATTTTGATTATCAAGGTTATGGATACGGGACAAATACGTATTTTACATTTGAAGAAATGATGAAACAGAGAAATGTGAAAGAAATAAAAGTATTGCAAGAGATGTTTACGGAACAAGCTAAATCTTTCATAGAGGGATCTGGTTTTATTGAGGGAAATGGAATATATGTAAAGAAAATATAGTGAATATTGATTAGGTGATGATATGAATATAAGGTAGGTGGACGTATGACGATAACTTCTGGTCTTGTATTAGTTGGAGGTTGTTTTATAGTAGCAGAACTATGCCAGACTTTTATTCGGAAAAGAATGTATAAGAAGAGAAGACCATATGAATTACAATATATTCCCGTATTTTTAATTTTGTTTTGTATGCTATTTGTATTGCAAAACATAACGTATTTCCCACCTCTTTTGAACATCTTTTTGAAGTTTGGGTTGCTATATAGCGGCGGTGGGATATTTCTTTTATTTCTTTTATTTTGCATACGTTACATCCATTATCAATCGTATATATTCATTTTAAATTGGCTAAAGCAAAGCGATAGAAACCGCCTTACATAAGGGGGTTTTTTATTTGTACTTGTAACGGAACTTGTACAATTATCATAAAATAGGACGAGTAGAAATGAAAGCTTATTACAATAAAGAAAGGAACGAAAAAGATATATGAAACTTGTTATAGACGCAGGGCATGGTGGATATGATTCTGGTGCTGTTGGTAATGGGTTAGTGGAAAAAGAGTTAACACTTCAAATTGCTAGACGTGTGCGAGATATTTTATCTGCAAATTATCCAATCAATATTAAAATGACACGTGATAGTGATGTGTTTATCTCTTTATCAGAACGTGCTAATATTGCTAATTCATTTGGTGCAGATTATTTTATCTCATTTCACATTAATAGTGGCGGTGGAACTGGATTTGAAAGTTATATTTACAACGCGCTATCTAATAGTAGTTCCGCATATGAAAAGCAACAAAAGATGCATGCAGCAGTCAATCCTGTATTAACAAAATACGGTCTTCGTGACCGAGGAGCCAAAAAAGCAAATTATGCGGTACTAAGAGAGACTGCAATGGATGCAATTTTAACAGAGACTGCCTTTATTGATACAACGTTTGATGCTAATTTATTGAAAAATCCACAATTTATCGAAGATCTAAGCCAAGCGTATGCAAACGGAATAGCAGCTATTTTTGGAGTAGCTCCAAATCCGAATCCTCCAAATCCACAACCTCCAAACCCACAAACGAAGGGGATTGCCTATATACTTGGGAAAAATGTGGATTTAAGAAGTGGCCCATCAACGTCTTCTTCAGTTATTCGTCAACTAAACGCCCCAGAATCGTATGTCGTATATCAGGAAAGTAACGGATGGTTAGACTTAGGAAATGGACAATGGGTGTATAATGACCCTTCGTATATTAATTTTGTAAAGACGAGCAATAGTGATGGAAGCGCAATTGGTGTTGCATATATACAAGGAACAAATGTGAATTTAAGAAGTGGTCCATCAACATCTTCTTCAGTTATTCGTAAATTAAATAATCCGGAATCTTATTTAGTATATATTAATCAAAACGGTTGGTTGAACCTTGGTGGAAATCAGTGGGTGTATAATGATCCATCATATATTAAATATAATCAATATTAGGAAATAAATTTATAATGTAATATGAATGCGTATTTATGTATAACGTAGATACGCATTTTAAGAACGTTTATTGTTTTCATACTTATATACTTTATTTTAAAAATAAACATTTGAATAGCGGATAGAATCTAAAATGTATATTACATACATTAACCTTTGATTGTTAATGATAATCAATTTCATCTAGGGGGACATATGGTACATAGTAAAAAAATATTTATGTTATGCATTATGATACTTATGGTAATAATCGCAGGGTGTAGCAAAGAAGAGAAAAAAGGAAATGATCCATCAGCTAAAGCAAAAGATTCGTATACTGTAAAGCATACAATGGGTGAAACAACAGTAAATGGTACACCTAAAAAAGTAGTTGTTTTAACAAATGAGGGTGCGGAGGCACTTTTAGCTGTTGGAGTAACGCCAGTTGGAACTACAAAACCACGTGCTGGTGATGAATGGTATCCTCATTTAGCGAAAGATTTAAAAGATACGAAAGTTGTAGGAACTGAGCGTGATATTAATTTAGAGGCAGTTATGAAGCTTAAGCCGGATTTAATTATCGGGAATAAAATGCGTCATGAAAAAATATATGAGCAATTGAACGAAATAGCGCCAACTGTATACGCTGAAACATTGCGCGGGGAT
Organism: Bacillus sp. DB-2; assembly: GCF_003315125.1. NCBI lineage: Bacteria > Bacillati > Bacillota > Bacilli > Caryophanales > Bacillaceae > Bacillus > Bacillus sp. DB-2. The sequence continues at coordinate 72,969 of NZ_QNRN01000013.1, forward strand.
TGGAAGGAAAACTTTACACTCTATACAAAAGCTGTAAATAAAGAAAAAGAAGGGCAAAAGGCTCTTGAAGATTATAAAAAACGTATTGAAGGAATGAAAGAGAAGTTAGGAGATAAATTGAATTCTAAAGTTTCTATTATTCGCTTCGTACCAGGTGACGTTCGTATTTATCAGAAAAACTCATTCTCAGGTGCTGTTTTAAATGATATTGGATTTAAGCGACCACCACTACAAGATAAAGATGAATTTGCGATAAAAGGAATTACAAAAGAGCAAATTTCGAATATGGATGGGGACTACATATTCTACTTCACATCTGATAAAGATGCAGATAAGAATAACGAAGGAACCACGTTAGCAAAAGAATGGACAGAAGACCCACTCTTTAAGCAGCTGCAGGCTTCTAAAGACAATAAAGTATTCCAAGTGGATGAAGTAATTTGGAATACAGCAGGCGGTATTAAAGCTGCAAACTTAATGTTAGATGATATTGAAAAATATTTTCTGAAATAAATGAATGGTTGAGTACATCACTTTAAATAGGTGATGTACTTTTTAATTTAGTTAAATACAGAAAATTCCTTCTTTTAAGTGTGGATAAGTTGTACAATAAAATCAATTATGGAATAAAGGAGTGGGAAGGAATGAAAGCTACTCATAAAGATTGGATTTTATTTAACGGAAGAATTGTGAATACGAAAGAAGAACAGCCGATGGTCCCATTAGAGGAGAGGGGCTTTCAATTTGGTGATGGTATATATGAGGTGTTTAGGTTATATGATGGGAAGCCACATTTATTGGATTTACATTTGGAACGATTTTTTAATTCTATGGAAGAAATAAAACTAATTCCACCGTTTACTAAAGAAGAGTTAGTGGAAGAGTTACATCAAATGATTGAAAGAAATCAATTTCAAGAAGATGGGAATGTGTATCTTCAAATATCACGTGGTGTTCAAGCACGAAATCATGTGTATGAAAAAGATTTACAACCAACATATTTTGCGAATATCGTTTCTTTTCCAAGACCTACTGCTACTATGGAACAAGGAATAAAGGTTACTGTCGAAGAGGATATACGCTGGAAGTTCTGCCATATAAAATCATTAAATCTGCTTCCTAATATCATGATTAAAAATAAAATAAACGAGCAAGGCTACCAAGAAGCGATATTGGTGCGAGATGGAATTGTAACAGAGGGGTGTCATTCGAATTTCTTTATGGTGAAAAATGATAAATTAATTACACATCCGGCCGATAATTTCATTCTACACGGCATTACTCGTCACTACGTTATTACATTAGCGAAAGCGTTACATATAGAGGTAGAAGAGCGTGAATTTTCATTACAGGAAGTGTACGAATCCGATGAGTGCTTTTTCACAGCAACACCACTTGAAATATTCCCTGTTGTTCAAATTGGTGATGAGAAGTTTTGGAGTGGCGAAAGAGGACCAATTACGAAAAAACTACAAGCTGCATATGAAGAAAGTATTAGTTTGTTTAAAGTGACAAATTAATAATGAGGAAAAAAGCTGGTATTCCTCCAGCTTTTTTTCATGATATAATTCAACCATAGGACAATTTTTGAAAACGCTGTAAAAAGGGGATTTAATGTATGAATTATGAAGATTTTAAAGAAGTAATTCACGGTAGACGAAGTGTTAGAAAGTTTACAGAACAAGAAGTATCCACTAGTGATATAAAAGAAATTATTGATTGTGCTCGTTATGCACCGAGTGATACGAACTCACAAACGTGGGAGTTCTTGGTCATTATGAATCGAGAGAAAATTAAAGAAATTGAACAAATGACATGGGATGCATTACATAAACTTGCGGCAAAAGCAGCAGAAAATGGAGAAGAGAAAGCAGGGAAATTACTTACACGTTCTTTCGGTCCATATGCGACAGCTTTCTCTGAGGCGCCAGTATTAATCGTATGTTTAGCAACACCATATGAATCAAAGTTTCGTGAAAAGATATTTGATCCAATTGCCTTCGTTCCTGATTCAGTATGGGAAGAAGAAGGAATTAAGAGTAGCTGTCTAGCAGCACAAAACTTAATGCTAGCTGCACATGCGAGAGGACTTGGCACTTGTCCAATGACAGGACCTGTATTATTAGCTCAGGATGAACTGCGACAATATTTACAAATTGGGCCTCAAAAACAAATTAATATGGTAATTTCACTCGGGTTTCCGAAAGATAAGCCGAAGAAACTTTCTCGAAAAGAAGTTGATGAGATTACAACATTTATTTTCTAAATGTTATGTAGAAAAGACATTGAAATGACAATGTCTTTTTATTTTGAATGGATATTTTTTTAGTAAATTGGGCTAAAATGATGAATAGATTGGAATTACTATTTATTTCTTTAAAAAAATTAATGTTCTTAAAATGAAAGTATGGTACAGTAATCGTGAGCAAGCTAATATTTGTTCATGAAAGTGTTAAAAACTAGTTTTAAAATCAAGAAGTTATTTTTGTATAATAAATTATAATGAAATAACAGGGGGAATGAATTTTGAAGAAATTCATAATCGCTGGATTGTCTGTATTGTTATTAGTAGGCTGTGGTACTCCAAAGGAAAAAGAGGATGCACAGTCAAACCAGGAAGAACAAGTTGTAAATGCAAGTGATGAGAATATGGTCGTATTTCCTGAAGGAGCAGTGCCAATCGGAGAAGGGAAAGTAAAAGTAACTACTCCAGATGGTACTTCTGAAAATGGCAATATACCAACTGTATTCATAAAAAAGGATACTTTAATTCAGCAAGTCGAATTAGAACTTTCCAATTTTCAAAACGATAAAGAAACATTTGTATTTGTAGATCAAATATTTGCAGATAAACATCAAGTAACTAGTACAACACAGACAACAGTACAATTAAAAGAAAAGACGCTTGAGACAGGTAGTCATACGATTACCGCAGCTCAGTTTGAAAACAATGACCCGAAAGGAAAAGTCATTAGCTTTAATCAAGCAACGTTTGAAACAAAGCCTGCGTCTTAATTATGGATAAAAAGTACATTACTTAAAGTGGTAGTGTACTTTTTAATTTGGATAGGATTAGGTTGTTGAGAATAATTTGTTTCACTTTCTAGTACGAATGAATAGGAAGAACTTATTCTTTACTATCATGTAAGAGGAAGGGATTGAAAGTTTGAAACGAGTTATTCGTATTTTCTTATTTATTATAATGTTTTCGGTCATTTGGTTTACTTTACAAGAGGCGGTTGAAGTTACGCTCAATTATCACATTCATGACTTGTTAATTGGAGCTGTATGTTTTGTCATTGTGTATCGGTTTTATCAAGCCTTAACGGACAATAAGAACCCCGCTTGAAAATTCGGCACATGCGAGGAAGTTAGGTGGGAGATCAACTCGCCCGTAAAAGCCCGATTGGTGAAGGATAATACCCCCCTATGATTAAAGTTTCGCTTTATGATAAACTCGGATTAAGGTAAGTATTGAGTTGGAAATGTAGGGATTTCATTTGAAATGTCGAATAGTACATACGATGTCGTAATAACAAATTTTCTATTGTTTACTGTGAAACAGAAGAAGGAGAGATTGTAGTTATGAAAAGAGCTCTTATAAATATTGATTATACATATGATTTTGTAGCTGAAAAAGGTGCTTTAACATGCGGGAAACCAGGTCAAGAAATTGAGAAGGAACTTGTAAGTGTAACGAAACAATTTATTGAAAAAGGTGATTACGTAGTATTTGCGATCGATAAACATGAAGACAATGATGTATATCATCCAGAAGCGAAATTGTTTCCACCTCATAATATAGCAGGTACAAATGGGAGAGACTTATTTGGTGAATTACAAGATGTATGCGAGAAATATAAAAATGCAGAGAATGTATACTATATGGACAAAACACGTTACAGTGCTTTTGCAGGAACGGATCTAGAAATGAAGCTAAGAGAAAGAGGAATAGGGGAAGTGCATCTTGTAGGTGTATGTACAGATATTTGCGTCCTTCATACAGCAGTAGATGCTTATAACAAAGGGTTTCAAATTGTGGTTTATGAAAAAGCAGTAGCATCTTTTAATGCGCAAGGGCATGAATATGCACTTGGACATTTTAAATCTTGTTTAAATGCAGAAGTGAAGTGAAGTGAAAAAGAGGCCTTCAAAAAGGCCTCTTTTTACGTTTAAATTGAGACGACATTTTGCTCAATTAGTTTTTTTATGAACGGGCTAATGTTTTCTGGTAGCCCATTTAAATCAAAAAATTGTACATTTGACACTCCCACCCCTAAAGGGGCCAGCTGACTAACGTCAGTGGGATTCTTGCTACCAAAGGCGAAGTCCATTTCTGGTATCGCTGACGTGCAAGATTGCGGTGTGCCATCACCACTCCCACAACAGACCATATAGGTTCGTAGGCTACGGTACTGTGACCATACCGTACAGGTTGTTCGTTCTCAACTGTTTTTACGTCTTTTGCATGACGACTTAATACATTTTACGGAGTAGAAGAATTGGCTACCCCAACCTCATATGTATTCTATTTTCAGAGAACAGTCGTTTTAGAGTCTTTTGCATGACTATGAATAAAGTATACCATGTTTTGCTATGCAAAAACGATGCTTTCATCCCACGTCTAAAGACGGACTAAAGTCCTGCGTGGGCTTTCCCGTATCGTAAATTCTGTAATAATTCAACTCCGTCTGCTTTTAACGAGCCACCTGTAATGTCTTTACAAAGGTATGCGATTGTTATAGGATAAAATTCATCTCCGTTCGGTAATTGTACAAAAAACTCTTTACCTGAAAATACACTTACTAACTGAAGTGTACCAATTTCAATACCTGTTTCTTCAAGCACTTCTCGTCTGCCAGCTTCTTCTGTGGATTCACCAAGTTCCACAAAACCTCCAGGAACACCCCAAATGTCATTTCGTCTTTGTTGGAGTAATATTTGTCCTTGTTCATTAAAAACAGCTACAGCAACTCCTGCTAGATTGAGTGGTCTTGATCCAACAACTTCTCTTAGTTCTTCGATATATCCCATTGTTTGTAACCTCCGTGAGTAAAAATAGTATGAAATGCAATATTCGATGTAATGTGAAAATATTCCTTGTAACGAGGTGAGTATTGCGGACTTAAAAGAAAGTCGTTTATAAAAAATTCTATTGTAATCTCCCTTTAGGGTATTAAAAAGGGTATATTTATAGTGAATAGAAAAGGACATCTGAAGTTGAAAGATTGATGAAATGGTTATATTGTTGAAGATGAACAATGAATACAAATACATAGTTAAGAAAGTACGATTTAAGATCAGGATAAAAGATGTTTCGAAAACAAGTGTTGAGATGATAAATGTGTATTTAAAATAGAGTAGCTCTGCATGAAATTTTCATTAGTAAGGAAGTGGATGGATGAGTTTATTAACGTATACTGAAGAGTTTTTTAATTATGTAAGGGAATTTTTACTTTTAAGATTTTTACTATTTGCTTTAGTTCTTATCATTATTTCTTTTGTCATAAATCGCATTATTGATTGGTTTTTTAAAAAATCAAGCTTTTTTGATGAAGAGGTAGAGCAGACGATTCAAAGTGTTATTCGATCTATTTTTAGATATATCATTATCATCAGTCTGATCATATATTTAATTAGTCAATTTGTAGATATAAAAAGTATTATTGCAGGTGCAGGGATAGCGGGAGTTGTCATCGGTTTTGCTGCACAACAGATGCTAAAAGATGTCATATTAGGCTTCGCAAGATTAGCGGACAAAGAGTTTCGTGTTGGCGATTTTGTAACTTTTAACGGAACAAATTCAGGAACTATTGAGGAAATTAGTATTCGTTTTATGCAAATTCGTGAATGGTCAGGGAAACTCCTTACCATACCACATGGAGAGATTAGAACGATACAGAATTTTAATAAAGGGTGGATGCGAGTTATTGAACGCATCACGGTAAGTTATCAGGAAAATCCTACAAGAGTTAAGGAATTGTTAGAAGAAGTATGTGTTATTTGTAATGAAAAATCGGACCAAAATCTTTATAGAGTAGATGATGAAGCTGTTGAACCATTTAAATATGTTGGAGTTACAGACTTAAATCCTAACCTTAAATATGTTGGATATGAATTTTGTATTACAGGTTTGATTAAACCGGAAGATTATTTTGAAACTTCTAGACAAGTAAGGTTTGAATTAATGTCTATGTTCCATAAAAATCAAGTGCAAATGCCAGCAGCGAATATGTTCGTTAACACTGAAAGTTTACAGCATATCCATGTGGGACAATCTTTATCAGACAGTTAATGAAAACTAGCTAATTTCTGTTTTGGTTTAGAATTTAGATTTGCAAATCAGCAAATTTGAATGTACTGTATGGGATATCTCCGAAAAAAGAGCTGAAGGAATTCGGTTCTTTTTTGTTTGTAGTATTTTGAAATTTCTTAATGTTATAATGGTAGTTGGTGATGAGAATGAGCATAGATGAAAAAGAGATGCATCGTTTAGAGGCATTAAAAGAAATTGCTGAGTTACTAAATGAAGCAACAAACTTACAGGAAATGTTAGGAAAAGTGTTACATACATTATTACAAGTTATGAATTTACAAACAGGGTGGATATTCTTTATTGATGAAAGTGGAAAGCATCGTATGCTTGTAGACCAAAACTTACCCCCAGCTCTTACGTGGCAGGAAAAGAAGCCGATGTGTGAAGGAGATTGTTGGTGTGTAGAACGTTTTGTGAATGGAAGATTGGAAAAAGCGACAAATATTATTGAATGTAAACGAATAGAGGATGCGATTGAATGTAATTGGGGCGAGACAGAAGATGTTACACATCATGCGACAATCCCGCTAAGATCTGGATCAGAGAAATTTGGTCTATTAAATGTAGCCTCGCCTCATAAAACACATTTTTCTGAGGAGGAGTTAGCGTTATTAGAAGCGATTGCATTTCAAATTGGAACGACAATACAACGTATTCAATTAGTTGAGAAAGAACGAAAATATGTAGTTGTAGCTGAAAGAAATCGATTGGCTCGTGATTTACATGATTCTGTTAAACAATTGTTATTTTCAATTATGCTAACAGCGAAAGGGACTCTAAATATGACGAAGGATAGAGACTTGCAAGAGATGTTAAGCTATATTGGAGAATTATCACAGGAAGCATTACAAGAGATGACACTTTTGATTTGGCAATTAAGGCCTGAAGGATTAGAGAAAGGTTTAGCAGAAGCGATTCAAAATTACGGAAAACTGTTAGGGATTCAAGTGGAAGTTCGAATTGATGGAATGGTTTTAATTGAAGATGAAATAGAAGAAGTTTTATGGCGTATAAGCCAAGAGGCATTACATAATTGTAAAAAACATGCCTCATGTGAAAAAGTATGTATTCATTTAAGGATAGAAAATAATAAGTTGCATTTTTACATAGAAGATAACGGAATAGGATTTATACAGGATCAAGTAAGAGAGTCAGCACTTGGTTTGAAAAGTATGAAAGAACGAATTGAATTAATGAGGGGGATTTTTCGAATAAAAGCAGAACCGGAAAAGGGGACAAAGATAGAAATTCAATTACCGGTTTGAGAGGGAGAACGTCAGTGAAAATTAAATTATTACTTGTAGAAGATCATCATATCGTTCGAAGGGGACTCGTATTCTTTTTGAAGACGAGAGAAGAATTTGAAATTATTGGGGAAGCAGCAAATGGTGAAGAAGCATTAACATTCGTCCAAACAGAAAGGCCGGATGTAGTATTAATGGATTTATCAATGCCGAAAATGGATGGTATTGAAGCGACAAAACGTATAAAACAATACGATGAGACAATAAAAATTCTTATGCTCAGTAGTTTTTCAGAACAAGATTACGTTTTACCAGCATTAGAAGCTGGGGCAGATGGTTATCAATTAAAAGAAGTGCAGCCAGATCAACTCGTTGCGTCAATCGTTGCGGTATATCAAGGAAATGCAAATTTTCACCCGAAAGTAACACCAGCACTATTAGGACGATCAGCTGTCAAGAAAGAAAAAGAGAATCCTTTTTCTATGTTAACAAAAAGGGAACAAGAAGTACTTCGTGAAATTGCGAAAGGAAGAAGCAATAAGGAGATTGCAGCAGAGCTTCATATTACAGAACAAACTGTGAAAACACACGTTTCTAACGTATTGGCTAAATTAGAAGTAGATGATCGTACACAAGCTGCATTATACGCAGTAAAGCATGGGGAAAACTAGAAATAAGTATGAATAATTGTGTCATATGTTACGGCAGAATACATAGGAGCAAATAAAATCGCTAAATAAAGGTGTTTCTTCTTTCGATTATTAGGTACAATAAAGTGAAACTTTAATCAGTGGGGGGCCATCCCCACTGATTATTAGTTGAACCAATCGGGTTTTTACGGGCAGTTGATCTCCCACCTAACTCCCTTGCATTCATCGAATTTTGAGGTGGGAGTCTTACTGCCCGTTAATACGGGATATAGCTACTATGGAAGGGGAAGATACGATATGCCTGGTACAAAAAGTGGGATTGGAAAGATTCAGGCTTCGTTAAATGGTTTATCACCGAAATTACGAAGTATTGCCGAACATATTTTGAAACATCCACAAGATGTTGTACATAAATCAATTACGGAGTTAGCGGAAGTTACGAATAGTTCTGAAGCAACGATATTCCGCTTATGCAAACACCTAGGTTTTCAAGGGTTTCAAGACCTGAAAATTACATTAGCTCGTGAGATTGTACATACCCCGATGCAAAATATTCATGAGGAAGTATCGGTAGAAGATAATATGGTCACTGTTGCTAAAAAAGTTTTTCATTCACATATTACAGGACTGCAAGATACATTACATTTGTTAAATGATAACGCGTTGGAACAGGCAGTAAGTGCGCTGAATGAAGCGAAACGAATTGAGTTTTATGGAAATGGTGGTTCGGGTATTATTGCGATGGATGCTTATCATAAGTTTATGAGAACGGGTATTTCTTGTATTGCTCATACGGATTCACATTTTCAAATTATGGGAGCTGGCTTGCTGACAAAAGAAGCGGTGGTCATTGCAATTTCTCATTCGGGCAGTAATAAAGGATTACTTGAAGCATTAGAAGTAGCGAAAGCAAGAGGGGCTCGCATTATTGCGATTACAAGCTATCAAAAATCGGCATTAAGCCAACTTGCTCATATAACACTATATACTTCGACGCGTGAGACGGAATTTCGTACAGAAGCAAGTTCGTCACGATTAGCGCAGCTTAGTTTATTAGATACTTTGTATGTGGGATTGTCATTGCAGCGACAAGAGGAAACACTACAAAATTTACAAAGTATACGTGAAACAATTTCGATGAAACGAATATAAAGGGCTCTTCAAATGTTAAATTTAGATAATAACTTATAGGGTAGTTAGTCCATTACGGGGCTGATTATCCTTTTTATTTACATAATGAATAAAAAGAATGAATATTCAATTCGATTAGTATAATGTAGATATGGAATTTGAATCGTTTGTTTGGCTTTTGGGAGGGGGACAAAGCCTCGGAGAGTGTTTTAATGAGGGTTAAAGAAATAAACATTGGTAAAAAGAAAAGCTTTCCTACTAGTGGATTCAGAGGGGGTACCTGTTACATCAGTAGCTTAGTAATAGACCGATTAGAAAAACAAAATTTAGTAGAACGAAAAACTGATAAATTAGATCGGGGATATACATGTCTTTACATTTTAGAACAAGTTAAAGACTATATTGAAAAGTTAATCTCTGATTATTTTGTGCCATTACTCGCAAAAATAAAGGCATTGAACAAGGAAGAGTAATTAGCTATTTCTGAAGGAATCTCCAAATTTTGTGACCTAATTGATAAAAATAAGTGAGTTAATTATAAAATACTTTTATTGAAGGGAAAAAGAATTATGTTTCTCATAGCGTATTTACCTATTTTTCTGTATTTATTATTAGAATTTTATAGAAGTTCACCTGTTAAAGAGGAAAAACAAAATCGTGGTTCTAGTTTTTTTATCGGAGTAGTCTTTGCATTGATGTTAACCATTCCAGAGATTATGTATTTCATTACAGTAAATAAGATTAATTCATTGCTGTTTTTGGGTGTTATTATCGGGCTAATTGGTGTATGGATAAGATTTTCTTCAATGAAAATCTTAGGAAGATTTTACAGTAGGAATGTCGGAATGCAAGGGGGACATAAGTTAATTCAAAACGGTCTATATAAATATGTTCGCCATCCTGGTTATTTAGGGTCTTTTTTGACCTTTTTAGGATTTGCTATATCTTCATCTTCATTCATTGCCATTATCATAAATATTATTTTATTTTTCCTTGTGTATTCGTATCGTATAAAAATTGAAGAGAGAATTCTTATTACGCTGTTTGGTGAACAATATAAACAATATCAGTCCAAGACTTGGCGAATTATTCCGTTTTTATACTAGGGATTATAGGAGAAATTTCTTAAATAGATGGATGCGGGGTCCCACCACATTATAAAAAGACAGGAACAAATATGTTCCTGTCTTTGATTTTATTGAGTCTAAAGTGTACGACCTAAATATAATGATAGAAGGATTTTTATATTGGTGAATAGTTGTTGATATATCCGCTAGATTTAATGGTTCTAATTGTCTATAGAAATATATTACTTATAATCTCCCAAGCTTAAAAAATATTTTTTAAACCTCTATATTCTTTGCATATAAACCAAAAAGAAATGCCTGATAAATTTCAATGTAAATATGATGGAATTTCAGTTTTCCTTTCAAATATAGTAAGAAAATACTTGGTTAATAATTCAAATATTGTTCAATATTTCACAATAATCTTATGAAATTCCATGTTATGATGAACCTGTAATGATGATTGAACACTTAAATTTGGCACAATAATTAGCCAAAATAGTGAGGACAGTAGTTGTGAGATAAACTCATTAAAACTCTAAAACACTAAAGGGGAGATCACATATGAAAGCAGTAGTAGTTAATAAAAACAGCAAAGCAAACATTGAAGTTATTGAAAAGGAATTACGTTCGCTACATTCGGGTGAAGCGCTAGTAGATGTAGAGTATTGTGGAGTTTGCCACACTGATTTACACGTTGCAAATCATGATTTTGGAAACACCGATGGCCGCATCCTTGGTCATGAGGGTGTAGGTATTGTTACTAAAATTGCTGATGATGTTACTTCACTAAAGATAGGTGACCGTGTAAGTATTGCATGGATGTTCCAATCTTGTGGACGTTGTGAATATTGCGTAACGGGTAGAGAAACATTCTGCCGTGAAGTGAAAAATGCTGGTTATTCAGTAGATGGTGGTATGGCTGAACAATGTATTGTTACAGCTGATTATGCGGTGAAGGTACCAGAAGGATTAGATCCTGCTCAAGCATCATCAATCACATGTGCGGGCGTAACTACATATAAAGCTATAAAAGTATCAGACATTAAACCTGGTCAACCTATCGTAATCTATGGTTGCGGTGGATTAGGAAACTTAGCTATCCAATATGCTAAAAACGTATTTGGTGCAAAGGTAATTGCAGTAGATATCAATGACGACAAATTAGCCTTAGCAAAAGAAGTTGGTGCTGATATGACTATCAATCCAATTTCTCAAGGTCCTGCTGATAAAATTGTTCAAGAGGAGTTTGGTGGTGCTTATGCTGCTGTAGTAACAGCAGTTTCTAAAGTAGCCTTCAACTCAGCAGTTGATGCAGTACGTGCTTGCGGTAAAGTAGTTGCGGTAGGTTTACCAGTAGAAACTATGGATTTAAACATTCCACGACTTGTATTAGACGGGATTGAAGTAGTTGGTTCTCTAGTTGGTACTCGTAAGGATCTGGAGGAGGCATTTATGTTCGGCGCAGAAGGAAAAGTAGTGCCGGTTGTTCAAACGTGTTCTCTAGATAAAGTACAAAATGTATTCGAAGAAATGGAACAAGGTAGAATTCAAGGACGTATGGTAATCGATTTTAAACAGCATAATTGTGATTGTAAATAATTCATTTTAAATATAAAAAGCATGAGTCTAGCAAAGGACATGTAAAAAAGTTAGACGGCATAAAAAAGATGATCCCTCGTATTCAATAGGGATCATCTTTTTTATATTCTACTAATATCAATGCCAATTAATACTTGATTGATGAGACATGATTAAAAATTCACTTTATTTGCAAACGAAAAAGAATCTTTATTTTCAACAAATTTTTTATGATTTGGAACGGTTTGAATTGCTACAACTTGCGAATCTCTTGCTTTCAGTGCATCTTGAATTCCGATTGTCATAAGCTTAATAAAAAGAATCGTAATAAAGAATGAAACGAGAGTATAAAAAATAATCCACCATGAAAGATTCATTTCATAACGATTTAATCCAATAAGACCTGCCCAATCATTAGATAGAGAAACAGGTTTGGGCACTCCGTCATAGAGTTCCCGCATTTGTATCCCGCCAATTACAATGTTAAGCAACGCTAAATGGATAACGAGTATGAGTGTTTGTACGATATGTTCCATGAATAACACAAATAAGCGATCAAGTAATAAGACTCGTAAGTGTTTTTTGATAATATGAAAGCGGCTAGCACCCAGCAATTGAGAACTTAAAATGTAATCTTGTTTCATAAATTCATCAACCTCTGAGGATATATATAAAGAAAGTGTAGGTAGAGCGACGAAAATAAGTACGAGTACTTGATAAAACATAAATGAAATATTTGGGTCTAATCTATCAGCGTTTGATGTGATTACAATATTAACGGGCGTGATGAGTATAAATGCGATAAATAGAGTTGGAATATAATAAAAAACTTCTGAGCATGACTGGAAAAATCTCTTGAATTTTGGAGCGTATAAACTTAAGAGGATTCCTATACATGTTCCGAATAAAATTCGAAAGAAGCTAATTGCCACGGCTAATAAAATGGTGAATTTTGCTCCTTCTACAATTTGTAAGAAAACAGAATCTCCAAAACGATCAGATCCAAAAGGCGGCATTAACGATGGCGAAAAGGGGGCCTTTCCAAGTAATTCGTTATTGTCATTGTAAAGTAACTGAGGAGGTTTTGGGATGTTATCTTTAAAGAACCAACTATAAATAAAACTAGCTGAAACAAGTATGAATAGATAAGTAAAGCCGATTAAAAATCGTTTTGATTTCCAAATAGATTTCATAATGCTGCTCCTTTCAATTGCTTTTGCCATCTATTCATCATGAATGAGATTATTTGAAAAATGGCATAAAACGGTAAGATAATCATAACAAGTATGATAAATGCAGCTGGAGGTGAAATAAACGCCTTCTTAAATAAAAATTGAATAATGCCTTCCATATTAAAAACAAATTCTAAGATGAATAAGTTAGAAAGTAAGAAAACAAAAATCGTTTTTAAATGATGAAAGAAGTGGATAGATATATTTTTGAATAAATGAATGCATAGTATATAACTTGATGAAAGTCCTTTTCCATATGCAACCTCTACGTAATGTTTTTCATGTTCTTCTTTTATGTATAACACCATCATCCGAAACATTTGTAATGTAGGTAAGACTGCTAAAGATAAAATAGGGAGTAAATAAGCTCGATTTTCATTAAAAGAAATAATGGTGACAGGAGATTCCCCGAATTTCTGAAGTACCCATATGAAAAATATTTGCAAACAAATCATCATCATCATATCAGGGACAGCTTCTAATATGAACACAATTCGGTTTATCCATTTTTTTATATAATCTTTTGCTAAAAAATAAAAAAATGCCATACTAGATGATAGAAAGAGTGCAAGCAAAAAGGCTATAAATAATACAGTAAATGAATATAGGTAAGGTTCTAAAACAGTTGGAAATAATGGTGTTTTTTTGAAACTACCAAATTTCGGGTCTGATCCGATAACCACTAATGATTCAGGGGAGAAAACCTCTTTTAACATAATAACGATCTGATTAAAAAAGTAAATTGGTTGAAAGGTAAATCCTTGTTGAGTGATAAATAAATAAGGTAAATTTAATAACAGTAAGAGTGATAAAAGAATTGATGAAAGCTTAATTGTGAATTGAGATATTGTATTTAACATTAAATCCCTCCGATATCTTTTTACAACATTATACAATAAAGTTCATATTCTGTTTTGATTTTTCCGAAAAGTATAAATACTATTAGATTTTATAGTATGGAACATATATTTACAAGGTAAAAAAGTGATAGTAGGGAGCCACGCCCTATGTCCATCAAGCTAAGAAAACGAGAACTTATATATTATTATCTTTAGGTGGAGGGGAAAGAATGTTTGATAAATTAAAAAGGTTATTTAAAAAAGATAAAGAGAATGGTTTAGAAGATGAGAGGTACATTTTGATTTGAAAAAAATTTTCTTCTAATAACTTGATTTACGAAAAAATATTTTATATACTAATTCATGTAAACGGTTTACTAGATCGTATTTTGCTAGAAACGAAGGGAAGGTTCGCATGGAAACAAGGGGGAGAGTAATCGGGGTTGACATCGGTACCACAAGTACGAAAACGGTTGTATTCACTGAAAAAGGAAAAGTCGTTGCTTCACATGCAATTGATTATCCAATTATTCAACCGAACGTCGGATGGGCTGAGCAAGATCCTGATGTAATATGTGCTGCTGTATATAAAACTGTAAGCGTTGCCATTAAAAATGGTAATGTGTCACCGGAAGATATTTCTTCAATCGGTATTAGTACAGCGATGCATGCCTTAATTGCTGTAGATGAAAACGGTGCGCCGTTAACGCGCTCTATTATTTGGGCAGATAATAGAAGCACAAAGCAATCAGAAAAACTATTACAACAAATGAATGGTCATGACATTTATAGAAGAACTGGTACACCAATTCATCCGATGTCACCACTTTCTAAATTACTGTGGATGAAAGAAGAAGAAACGGATTTATTCAGAACTGCTTATAAATTTATTTCCATTAAAGAGTATGTCATTTATCAATTATTTTCACGCTATGTAGTTGATCATTCAATCGCATCAGCTACTGGGTTATTTAATTTAGAAACATTAAACTGGGATGAAGATGTTTTAACTATGTTAAATATGTCACCAGAACAATTATCAACACCTGTACCAACTACATATATTTTATCGGGAATGAAACCGGAATTAGCACAAAAGATGGGCATTCATGAAGATACTCCAGTTGTTATTGGTGCGAGTGATGGTGTTCTTGCAAATGTAGGTGTCGGTGCAATATCACCTGGATCAGCTGCAATTACGATTGGGACAAGCGGTGCGGTTCGAACAATTTCATCAAGTGTTAATACAGATGAAAAAGGAAGAACCTTTTGTTACGCATTAACAGATGAGCACTGGGTAATCGGTGGACCGACGAATAATGGCGGGATTTTATTAAGATGGCTACGTGATGAATTCGGTAGTCCAGAGCAAGAAGTTGCAAGGAAGCTTGGGATTGATCCTTATGATTTATTAATTAAGTATGCAGAAAGTGTACCAGCTGGAGCAGAAGGATTGCTATTTTTACCGTTTTTATCTGGGGAACGTGCACCTTACTGGAATGCAAATGCTCGTGGTACATTCTTCGGTATAAACCTTCAGCATAAACGAGAACATTTTATACGAGCAGTTATGGAAGGTGTTTGTATGAGTGTGTATTCAGTAGCACTTGCCATTCGAGATTGTACAGGGCCACTTACTGAAATACGTGTTTCAGGAGGCTTTGCGAAATCTGCATTTTGGAGACAAATGTTATCTGACATGATGGGGAAAGAATTACTTGTTCCAGAAAGTCATGAAGCATCTGCGCTTGGGGCAGCGGCACTTGCTTTGTATGCAATTGGGAAAATTGATTCGCTTGAAGAGGTGAAGGATTGGATTGATATTGTCCATCACCATGTACCGAATAAAGAAAATACGGCTTTATATTTAGAGATGTTTTATATGTATGAACGACTTTACAATCGTTTGAAAGAAGAATTTGATTGTATAGCTGCTTTCCAACGTAAACAATAGGGGGATTGGGAGAAATGGTAGTTGGAATCGTACTAGCGGCTGTTGTTATATTACTTTTACTAATTACGGTAGTAAAATGGCATCCATTTGTCGCGTTAATTTTAACAGCAATCGGTGTAGGGCTAGCAATGGGGATGCCCTTAATTGGAACTTCACCACAACATCCAGGGATTATCGATTCTATTAAATTAGGTCTTGGTAATACGTTAGGGTTTTTGGCGATTGTTTTAGCTTTAGGAACAATGCTTGGAAAAATGATGGCTGAGTCTGGCGGTGCTGAACGAATTGCTAACACATTAATTGGACGTTTTGGGAAAAAGCGTGTTCACTGGGCAATGATGTTCGTTGCATTTATAGTAGGGATTCCGGTATTTTTCCAAGTTGGATTTGTACTATTAATTCCGTTAGTATTTACAATTGCGTTAGAAACAGGGGTATCACTTATTACAATCGGTATTCCGCTAGTAGCAGGTCTTTCGGTTGTACACGGACTTGTTCCACCGCATCCAGCAGCTATGGCAGCGGTAGGTATATTTAAAGCAGATGTAGGGAAGACAATTTTGTATGCATTAATTGTCGGACTTCCAACTGCAATAATTGCAGGTCCGCTTTACGGGAAATGGATTGGTGCTCGTATACATAAAGAAGTACCGTTAGATATAGCGGAGCAATTTATTGAAAGAGATAAGAAGAAGGAACTTCCTAGCTTCGGAAATACATTGTTTACTATTTTACTTCCAGTATTTCTTATGCTAGGTGCATCGATAGCGGAAGTAGCATTAAATAAAACAAGCCAACTTGCACAAGTATTGCATTTTATTGGAGATCCAATAGTCGCATTATTAATTGCCACGATATATTCTTTCTTTAGTCTTGGCTATGCAAAAGGGTTTTCTAAAGACAAAGTCTTACAAGTTACAAATGATTGTTTAGGCCCAATTGCAAACATACTGTTAGTTATCGGTGCAGGTGGTGCCTTTAATAAAGTGTTATTAGATTCTGGAATTGGAACTACAATTGCGGAGATGGCGAAAGAATCACATATTTCACCGATATTATTAGGTTGGGGAATTGCTGCACTTATTCGAATCGCGACTGGTTCTGCTACTGTTTCCATGATGACAGCAGCAGGAATAGTGGCACCGATTGCGGCAAGTACACCAGGAGTTAATGTAGAGTTACTGGCACTTTCAACAGGTGCAGGGTCATTAATTTTATCGCATGTAAATGATTCTGGATTTTGGATGATTAAAGAGTATTTTGGAATGACTGTGAAAGAAACATTATTAACATGGACTGCAATGGAGACAATATTATCTGTTGTAGCACTTGGGCTAATTTCGTTATTAAATATATTTGTATAGAATGGGAGATTGATTAATATGAAACTAGGTTTAATTGGATTAGGAAAAATGGGATTCCCATTAGCTGAACACTTATATGAAGACAAGCATGAAGTAGTTGTATACGATGTAAATAATGAACTTGTTGAAGAGGCAGGAAAACTAGGGATTACTGCACGTCATACGTTAAAAGAAATGATCGCTGAACTAGAAGCACCTCGTACAATTTGGGTAATGGTACCTGCAGGAGAAGTTGTTGAGTCAGTACTAAAAGATGTATATCCATTATTAGAGGAAGGCGATATCGTTATTGAAGGTGGAAATTCATTCTATAAAGATACGTTACGCCGTGCTGAAGAAGCGAAAAGCTTTGGCTTACATTACGTAGATATCGGTACATCAGGCGGTGTGGAAGGAGCTAGATACGGTGCTTGCTTAATGGTTGGTGGAGAAAAAGAAATTTATGATCAACTAGAACCTTTATTTAAAGATTTAGCAGTAGAAAATGGTTATTCATATGCAGGCCGCGTCGGTAGTGGGCATTTCTTAAAAATGGTTCACAACGGTATTGAATACGGAATGATGCAAGCAATCGCTGAAGGATTTGAAGTACTAGATAAAAGTGATTTTGATTTCAATTATGAAGATGTTGCAAAAGTATGGGCAAATGGATCAGTTATCCGTGGTTGGTTAATGGACTTAACTGAAAAGGCATTTGCAGATGATCCGAAACTTGATGGTATTAAAGGTGTAATGAACTCTTCAGGAGAAGGGAGATGGACTGTTGAAACTGCACTTGAATTACAAGCAGCGGCACCAGTTATCGCTATGTCATTATTTATGCGCTACCGTTCACAAGAAGATGATACATTCCACGGAAAAGTGGTTTCTGCACTTCGTAATCAATTCGGTGGACATGAGGTTGTGAAAAAATAGGGAATATTAGTTTTGTGAAACTCATACGAAAGTATGAGTTCTTTTTTTATTTCTCATACTATTTTATGAAAGCTATTACCCCTTTTTACTGTATTTTGTATAGAAATTTCTGATAATATATAAATATAACTTGAAAACAAAGGGGAGAAATAATTATGAAACTAGTCGTTATTAACGGTACACCAAGAAAATTCGGTAGAACTCGCGTTGTGGCAAAATATATTGCAGAGCAATTTGAAGGGGAGTTATACGATTTAGCAGTAGCGGAATTGCCTTTATATAATGGGGAAGAATCACAACGTGAATTGGAAGCAGTTAAAAAATTAAAAGCTTTAGTGAAAGCAGCAGACGGTGTAGTACTATGTACACCAGAATATCATAATGCGATGAGCGGAGCGCTGAAAAATTCGTTAGATTACTTAAGTAGCAGTGAATTCATCCATAAGCCTGTCGCATTACTAGCAGTTGCTGGAGGCGGTAAAGGGGGAATAAACGCATTAAATAGTATGCGCACTGTCGCTAGAGGCGTTTACGCAAACGCAATTCCAAAACAAGTCGTGCTTGATGGATTACATGTGCAAGATAGTGAACTTGGAGAAGATGCAAAACCATTAATTCATGATTTAGTTAAAGAATTAAAAGCATATATGAGCGTATATAAAGAGGTGAAAAAACAATTAGGAGTTGAGTGATATGTCCTCTCTTTATCATGATTCTCGCTTGTATTACATTCTAGGCGCCAATAGTTTATCTGCTATTGGCTCTGGGATTGTTATGATAACGATTCCGTGGTTGTTAATTAAGGAAAGTGGAGGAGAGACAACGTTTGGTTATGTTTCTATCGTTGCGACTCTCATAATGTTTTTATTAACGCCATTTATTGGGCAAAGCATAGATCGTTTTTCAAGAAAATCTTTATTGTTATGTAACGAAGGTATCGGGATAGCCATTATAGGAATGATGGCCATTTGGGGATTTGCTGGGCAATCATACAATTCTATTCATTACATTATTATTTATATAGCAGGTTCTTTCTATTATCTATTATTCTATCCTACAATTTTTGCATTTAACCAAGAAATATTTCAATCTGAACATTATAAAAGTTTAAGTGGCACGATGGAGATACAAGGACAATTAACGCAAGTTATTTCAGGAGCGGCCGCTAGCTTTTTAATTGAGATTATTTCTTTGAAATGGATTTTGTTAGTGGATATGTTAACTTTTGCAGGAGCATTTTTCCTGTTCTTATGTATACCGTATGTAAAGAAAAAAGAAGTAAAAGGGAAAGTAACATTTAAGAAGCAATTGTTCGAAGGAATTCACTTTATGAAAACTCGCCCTAAGTTCTTTTGGTTTTTACTTGCCACTTATATGCCGTTTATCGGTGTTATGATGGCAAATTATTTAATCCCAGTTTATATTTCAGATATACTCAAAGCTAATGCCTCTGTATACGCGATAGAAGGTATGATGTATGGTGTTGGGGCTGTTATTGCGGGAATAAGTATTCCAATCATGATGAAATATGTCAAAATAGAAATTTCAATCGTTATGACGATGGTTATTTATGTAATTTCAATTACCGCAATGATTATTGAGCCTTCCATTATGTTATTATATGGACTTGCGATTTTCCATGCGATTGGAAATGCTGGAACACGAGTGGCGAGAAATGTATTGATGATGGAAGAAATCCCAAACGAAGTAATGGGACGTGTGGACAGCTTATTTCGATTAATTGGCACAGGAATTCGAATTGTATTATTAATGTTGTTTACGGCAGGTGTATCTAAAGCAGGGGTAATGATCCCGTTTTATGTACTGAGCTGTATATTGATCCTATCATTAGGGGTTGCTTTTTATTATGTAATTTCAAAACGTAAAACGGAAGCGAATGTGTCTAATAAATCAATTGTTTAAAAAATACTTCTGCCTCCTTTTCTTTTTCTATATAATAAAAAGAAAGGGAGTGTTAACTTATTTATGAACAAATGGATATTGCTTATAATCTTATTACTACCTCCGATATACATCATTTATATGACGTTTCGAATGAATAAAGTTGCTCGTGAAACATTGAGTAATCACTCTCCATACGTTCTTATATTAGGTGCAAAGTTATTTGGAGATAGGCCGTCTTTATCTCTTCAAAATCGTTTGGATATGGCGCTAGAATATTTACATGCTCACCCTGAGGTGAAAGTAATTGTTTCAGGTGGTCAAGGGGAAGATGAAGATATACCGGAAGCTCACAGTATGAGAAACTATTTAATGGTACATGGTATAGATGAGAATCGCATTTTAATTGAAGACCGCTCTACAAATACGTATGAAAATTTAAAGTTTAGTATGGATTTATATGATGTAAAGCATGCGGTAGTTGTAAGTAATACGTATCATTTATATCGAACGAAAATAATTGCAAAGCGTTTAGGGATAAAGATGGAAGCTTTGGCTGCTGAAACACCGAGACGCTCTAAGAAAAAAGCGTATGTGCGTGAATATGCTGCAATTGTGAAAACAATATTGTTCGACCGTTAGAGCTCAAATGAGAGCTCTTTTTTTGTATAATAAAGCGTATCATTTGAAATGAATGCTATATTCCATCAAAATAAAGGAAACAACATGAAAGGAGTTGTGTCTGTGATTCAATTTAATCATGTGTCAAAAGCGTATGAAGATGGCACAAAAGCAGTGGATTCATTGCATTTAGAAATTAAAAAAGGAGAATTTTTTGTTCTCATTGGTCCGAGTGGTTGCGGGAAAACAACGACAATGAAGATGATTAACCGTTTAATTGAAACGACGGAAGGATCAATTTTAATCGATGGAAAAGATATTCAACAATATAACATAAACGAACTACGTTGGAATATAGGGTACGTGTTGCAGCAGATTGCGCTGTTTCCACATATGACAATTGCTGAAAATATTGCAGTTGTCCCTGAAATGAGAAAATGGACCAAAAAGGAAATAAAAGCACGTGTCGATGACTTGCTACAGATGGTTGGGCTCGATCCAGATGTATATCGTGATCGTATGCCAGATGAATTGTCGGGAGGGCAGAAACAACGTGTTGGTGTCGTACGGGCATTAGCCGCAAACCCGAAAATTGTACTTATGGACGAACCATTTAGTGCGTTAGATCCGTTAAGTAGGGAGCAGCTCCAGAAGGATATCGTACAACTGCAAAAAAAGATTCAAAAAACAATCGTGTTCGTAACGCACGATATGCAAGAGGCTTTATCACTTGGTGATCGTATTTGTGTAATGAAAGAAGGAAAAGTTGTTCAATTAGATACGCCAGAAGGAATTATACATAACCCGAAAAATGAGTTTGTAGAGGAGTTCATTGGAAATCGTGGACGACCTTGGTATGAGGGGAAGAGTATAGAAGAGGTATTGCCGCTAGACGAGGGTATACGAGTTGAAGGGAATGCTTTATCTTTACATTCGTCATTACAAGAAGCACTAGTCCGCTTACAAACTGAAGAGTCAGTGCCGGTTGAAGAGCATGGTCAATATGTTGGAGCGTTAACAAGTCGTCATATTGTCAATTACATTGTTGAACAAATGAAGGAAAGAGGCTAAACAGTGACTGATTTTATTCAAACGTTCCAAGAACGAAAAGTAGAATTGCTAAGTGCATTAAGTGAGCATTTACAAATATCGCTTATTTCACTATTTTTTGCAGTAATTATTGCAGTGCCGCTCGGCATTATATTAACGAGAAAAGAACGAATGGCTGAATTTATTATAGGGACTTCTGCTGTTATGCAGACAGTGCCCTCACTTGCTTTACTTGGACTATTAATTCCGTTAGTAGGAATTGGAAAACTGCCAGCTATAATCGCATTAGTTGTGTATGCACTATTACCTATTTTACGAAATACATATACAGGAATACGGGAATTAGATGAATCACTTATAGAAGCGGCGAGAGCTATGGGGATGAATAGCTGGAAAAGATTATGGAAGGTAGAGCTTCCGCTCGCATTGCCAATTATTATGGCTGGTATTCGTACAGCGATGGTATTAATTGTTGGAACGGCTACATTAGCTGCTTTAATAGGCGCTGGTGGGCTCGGTAAGCTCATATTATTAGGCATAGATCGAAATGACCATGCGCTTATCATTTTAGGGGCCGTACCAGCTGCGTTACTCGCTTTATTCTTTGATATAGTACTTCGCATACTTGAGAGCCCGAAACGCTCTTCTAAGCGCGTTATATTGACGATATGTATAGTTGTAGTAATGATAGCTGCTCCATTTCTTTGGAATACCGAAAAGAAAGACATAGTTATTGCTGGTAAACTTGGATCTGAACCAGAAATATTAATTCAAATGTACAAGCAACTTATTGAACAGGATACAGATTTACAAGTGGAATTAAAGCCAGGCCTTGGAAAAACAGCATTTGTATTTGAAGCGTTAAAATCAGGTGAAGTAGATATATACCCGGAATTTTCAGGTACAGCTTTATCTACTTTCGTGAAAGAAGAACCGAAAAGTACAAATCGTGATGAAGTATATGAACAAGCTCGTATTGGAATGGAAAAGAAATATAATATGGTTATGTTAAAGCCAATGGAGTATAACAATACATACGCACTAGCCATGCCGAAAAAAATAGCAGATCAAAATAACATAAATACAATTTCTGATTTAGGAAAAAGTGCACAGGAAGCTAAAGTAGGATTTACATTAGAATTTGCTGATCGTGAAGATGGTTATAAAGGAATGCAAAAATTATATAACTATAAGTTTTCAAATGTTAAAACGATGGAACCGAAACTGCGCTATAGTGCAATACAATCGGGAGATGTTAATGTAATCGATGCATATTCAACAGATAGTGAATTGGAGCAATATGGTCTTAAAGTGCTAAAAGATGATAAAGGACTATTCCCGCCTTATCAAGGAGCACCATTATTAAGAACAGAGACGTTACAGAAATATCCTGAACTCGAAAAAGTATTAAATAAATTATCTGGAAAGATTACAGATGAAGAAATGAGAAAAATGAATTATGAAGTAAATGTGAATGGGAAAAGTAGCGAAGAAGTCGCAAAACAATTTTTACAAAAAGAGAAGTTACTTCGTTAATTTTACAATAAATATACAATTTTATATGTATGAAATGACCGTTCATTACAAAATGAACGGTTTTTTTGTGCATACTTATACATTTTTTCAAAAAAGTATTCCATTTTTCTTCATTTTCTTTTAGAATAAGTAATGTTTTCCTGAAAAAATATAAGAGAAACGTCTATTAGAGAAAAAGGTGACTTTAATAGTTGAACGAACATAACACCTAGAATGACAGATGGGGTGGTACAAATAGAAAAGAAGTTAGGATTTTTTCCGTTAATCGCATTAGTAGTTGGAACGATGGTTGGTGGCGGTGTTTTTAGTTTACCGCATGATTTAGCAGTAGGAGCAAATAGTGGTGCAACGATAATTGGTTGGTGTATTACAGCAATGGGAATGATTCCACTTGCGCTCGTATATCAAACGTTAGCAAGACAAAAACCGGAGCTTGAGGGCGGAATCTATAGTTATGCACGAGCTGGATTCGGTGAATATATTGGTTTTAACAGTGCTTGGGGATACTGGCTAGCAGGGATTTTAGGAAATGTTGCAACAATTATGTTACTGTTTAGTACATTAGGTTACTTCTTCCCAATTTTTAAAGGCGGAAATAATGTTGCGTCAATCGTAGGTGCATCACTTTTATTATGGACATTGCATTTTCTAATTTTATTTGGAATTCGTGAAGCTTCCATTATGAATGTTATCGCAACGATTGGGAAATTAGTTCCGATCTTATTATTTATTGTCGTGATGGTAACAGCGTTTCGCTGGGATACATTTACACATGACTTTTGGGGCGAAGGAACTATCTCAGTTTCCTCTGTACTAGGTCAAGTGAAAAATACAATGCTTGTAACCCTTTGGGTGTTCATTGGGGTTGAAGGAGCAGTTGTATTATCAGGAAGAGCTAAAAATAGTAGAGACGTTGGAAAAGCGACAGTACTTGGACTTATTTTAGTAATGTCTATTTATATTTTAATTTCTGTTCTGTCAATGGGAGCCATGACAAGAAAAGAACTTTCAGTATTAGAGACTCCTTCAATGGGACATGTATTAGAACATGTTGTTGGGCCATGGGGTGCAATGGCAATTAATATTGGATTAGTTGCGTCACTTGTAGGTACATTAATTGGCTGGTTTTTACTTGTTTCTGAAATTTCTCACGTAGCAGGAAAAGACGGCGTGTTTCCGAAAGTCTTTACGAAAACAAATAAGAAACAAACGCCGCATATGGCATTGTGGATTTCAAATATCGTTGCCCAAACTATATTTATAATCGTTCTGTTTTCACAATCGACATATCAAATTATGTATTTTATTGCGTCAACATCTATATTACTGCCGTACTTATTATCAGCGCTATTTCAATTGAAATTAGTCATCACGAAAGAGCTGAAAGTTGCGAGAGTAAAAAATGGATTGTTAGCATTAATTGCTTCCCTATACTCTGTATGGCTAATTTATGCAGCTGGTTTAAAGAATTTATTGCTTGTTTCAATCGTATATGGTATTGGGATTCTCGTGTATATGTTTGCAAGAAAAGAAAAAGGGAATCGTTGTTTTTCAGGCAAAGAGCGATATGTGATGTGGGCAATTGTTATTGCAGCTATTACATCACTTTATATGTTACTGACAGGAACTATAAAAATGTAAAAGTCCTTTTAATTTAAAGGGCTTTTTTCCTTGTCTAGAGAATATTTAATACATAAGATATTCAGGAGGGATGAAAATGGAAGAAAAAGAACAGTTGTCTAGAATTATGGATTTAGCTAGTGATTTAAGGAAAGTATTAGTACAAGAATCTTTTTTTAATCATCATCCTGAACTTCGAGGCGTGATTGAAAATTTAGCGAGTTCTGTAGAGAATTTGGCGAGTTTGCAGCAAAATAAAGATGAAAATGCCGAAGATCGATTACGGTACGTACTTGCTAAAATGAAAATCGCTCATAATGCCATTTTACAAGAAAAAAAAGCATTTCCTTCTCATTAATATACGTTTTAATTTTGAACCTGACGGATGACGTCAGGTTTTTTATCCTTTTCGGCAAGAAGACTCCATCTGATTTGTGTTACGGGTGAAACCCAACAATTCAGGTGGAGATGAATTGCCGTCAGAAGGTAGGCTGAACTCTTTTGTTTCGTTAATAACAATTTTTTAAAGAGCGAATATTTGTTTCTTTTGCGTCTTGCGATATAGCTTGAGCCAAAAGGAATTACTGTAGAAGAATGGAATCACGATGAAGACCATGTTCACGTTTTGTTCCGTTCAGTTCCAAACATTGATTTGTCAA
This sequence comes from Bacillus sp. DB-2, assembly GCF_003315125.1. NCBI lineage: Bacteria > Bacillati > Bacillota > Bacilli > Caryophanales > Bacillaceae > Bacillus > Bacillus sp. DB-2. Next base: position 98,650 of record NZ_QNRN01000013.1, read on the forward strand.
AAGCGATTAACAGTTACAAAAGTGTTAGTTCTCGTTTCGTGAAACGAGATTTTCCTAAGATAAAACATGATCTATGGAAAGAAATGTTTTGGTCTCGAAGTTATTGTCTTTTAACAACGGGCGGTGCACCTATAGGTTCTATCCGTAAGTACATTGAATCACAAGGAATGAAATGATTTTAATGAACCCCCTGAGAAAGGTGGTGAAAACAATGGGTAGAAAGAAAGCAGTGAAAGTATTACGTAAACAAAAGAAAAGAGAAAACATGCAACGCTTCACTCAGAAACAGAATATCGGACGAGCTTGCCTTACTGCGAAAGAATTTCGTTTACTGCAACGCATGTCACATAGTTCAAAAGCGTTGCGAAATGTTGGATTGTACACGATTAAACAAAGTTATCTGAATAATAACAAGATGGCTACTGTAAAAGAAGTGGACACTGCCATGCAAGCCGATATGAACTACTCGGGCGTCCAATCAAACTCTGTTCAAGCGATTCGTAGAGCCTTATTTACAGAAGTAAAAAGCTTTTTTAAAGCATGGGAACAGTGGAAGAAAAAACCGGAAACATTCACAGGCCGTCCTAGGTTTCCGAATTATTCTGGTTCAACGGACAAACGAATCATTGAAATCTATCAAGTTCCAAAAGTGGATGATAATGGGTATTGGATGATTCCGATGAATGTGGCATTCAGAAAAAAATTCGGTTCCATTAAAATACGTATGCCTAAAAACGTAAGAAATAAAAAAATCTCCTACATTGAGATTGTACCGAAACAAAAAGGTCGGTTCTTTGAGGTGCATTACACATATGAAATGCACGTTTCTCAAATGAAGAAACACTCCACGACTACTAGTAACGCTTTGAGTTGCGATTTAGGTGTAGATCGGTTATTAAGTTGCGTAACAAATACAGGTGATACATTCTTAATTGATGGAAAAAAATTAAAATCCATTAACCAATATTTCAACAAAAAGATACGTAATTTGCAGCAGAAAAATATAGAAAATGGAATTTCAAAACGCGTTGTAACGAATAGAATGGCCGCACTTTGGCATAAACGAGAAGGGCGAGTAAACGGTTACATTTCACAAACTGTAGGCTTGTTGTTCAAAAAAGTGAAAGTATTCGATATAGATACTATTGTCGTAGGGTATAACACGGGTTGGAAACAAAAATCTGATATGGGAAAAAAGAATAATCAAAATTTTGTTCAAATTCCATTTCATAAACTGATTGCAGCGATTGAGAATAAATGTATAAAAGAAGGCATCCGTTTTTTGAAACAAGAAGAAAGCTATACTTCAAAAGCTAGTTTTCTTGATAAAGACAGGGTTCCTGTTTGGTCTAAGGATGATAGGGCGCATTATCGTTTTAGTGGCAGACGAATCACTCGTGGCCTGTACCAAAGTAAAGCAGGAACATGTATCCACGCTGATATTAATGGTGCGTTGAATACATTGCAAAAATCAAGAGTTGTAGAATTGGATGACAACCTCAAAGTGAAAACGCCGATTCTATTAGAAGTGCAAAAACGTAAGGCTGTTGCTTCGCGCATAGCTTAGTGGGTGCGTCAACCATCCATGTGTACTCGACTTGTCGGGGCTTGTAGCACACGCCGGATTCATCTGAGTGGTGGCTTCTTCTATAAGGAAGAACTGCTCTTTTTCGAAAGGGTGGTGCAAGTGGGGAAACGATTGTTCGTTTCTAGTACCAACCAAAAACATACTTGGGGTGTTACTGTAAGGTGGCATGAATTCTAGAGCGTCAAACTGTCTAGCGATAGACGAAAAGACCTAGCGTTCTAACTCAAGCCCCCACTGAAACGCTTCATCTCAGTGGGGATAGTTGACTTCTAGTTTTAGATTGTAGTTCATACAATAAGAATAGTATGAAAAAAAGAAGGTGACTACGTTGAAATTACATAAAGCTCTTCATCCAAGTTTTATAAAGCGAATGTATTATATGAGGTTTATTGGGAAGTTTGCAAAAGCTGAGGGAGAGAAGAATGGAGAAAATTTCTTTGTACAATGTCTTTCTTCAATACCTTTAACTTTACAAGAGTTATTTCCGACTGGAAAATATTTGTTTGAAGGATTATGCAGTAATAAAAAGAATGAAAAAATCTTTACTGATTTAAAGAAGCATAAATTAGAAAAGCAACTGGTTATGTTTCGTCTTTATTATGATCGTGGAAATTTATTTCTGGAATTAATATGCACAGAAGAGCCTCGGGAAATAGCATCTTCATATAAATTGATTCCTTCACCAAAGGTCTCAAATTATAAAAAGAGAGCGTCTTTGGAACGGAAGTTAAGCAACGGTTATTTATCATTTCTTATGCCTAAATTACCAAAAGACTTTGAGCCTCCAGAATTATTGTGGCATGAAGGAAGGCTATATGGAAATGTATCGTTAAAATCATCAATAAGTTCAATTTCATATTTTGAGCAAAGAAAAGAATGCAAATATATTGAAATAAACGATTGGATGAAACATGTAGAAATAGCAGTAGATGATCATTTATATTTTGTAAGTGAAAATGTGTATGACCAACTAAATAAACGAATTGCTGAAGAAGGTAAGTTAGTTGAAGTAGAAGATATTAAAATGCAAAAGGATGACTGGGAATGGGATGAGCGTGAATCCTCTTTTTTGCAGTATGTACAAAGTATGGTTCGTAATAAAGGGTTATATTTGGATGATACAGATATATATAATTTTCACATTAGTATTAAAACCAATATGTTAACAATTGTTGGTGGTATACCAGGTGTTGGGAAATCACGCTTTGTGCAAGCTTATGCAGAATCACTTGGGTTACGTTATGGGGAAGAATTAATTTGGATTCCGATTTCACCATCGTATCAAGAACCACATGATATTCTCGGTTACCTTCATCCGAATGGTAATTTTATTGAAAGTGAAACGAAGTTAGTTCGGACATTGTTAAAGGCTAAAGAAAATCCAAATCAATTGTATATAATTGTGTTCGATGAAATGAACATGTCACATATTGAGCATTGGTTTACTCCGTTTCTATCCGTTCTTCAACTTGAAAAGAAAAATCGTATTTTGAGTTTGTATGAGAAAGTACAAGAAATAGAAAATCAAATTCCACCTTCAGTGGAAATTGGTGAGAATATTATTTTCGTAGGCACTGTAAATTTTGATGAAACGACGAAAGAGCTTTCCGATCGATTATTAGATCGAACAAATTTGATTACATTACAAAAAATTCCGTTTTGCGAGATGAGTATAGAACATGAGAAAGTTGTTCAGCAACCCCCGTTGAAAGTAACAACGGGAGAATTTCGACTCAATTGGTTTAGGAATAAAGAGATGATCGAAGTGTATACTGAAGAGGAATTAGAGTTATTGGATAAGTTACATGATGTATTATCATCACACGATATATCAAAAGGAATTTCTTTCCGATGTGCAAGCGCAATCGCTACGTATTTGCAAAATATACCGTTCCAAAATAATCAGTCCTATATGATTAGCAGGGAAGAAGGTTTTGATTTGCAAATAAAGCAGCGTGTATTAACGAAATTAAGGGGGACAGAAATGACAGTGGGCCCTCTACTTTTTGAGGAAGCAAAAAGGGGAGCGACATTGATACCACTTTTACAGTCTCCGCTTGCAAATCGTGTATCTACATTTGAACATTCTTTAGCTTATATAAGACAAAAGCGTAGAGAACTGGAGCTGTATGGCTATGCAAAATGAGGAGCCTTATGAAACAGCAATCGTCGATACGAAAGAAACGCTCCCGTTTGTATTGAAGCTAATTATTGGTACTGAGGGGAAAGGCGATTTTATCCTTTTAAACCGGCTTTGTACGTCTACTACAGCATTAGTTCAATGTATTTATAAAGTACAGGAATTAAAACCACTGAAATTACATTTCCATTATCAAAATCCAATGGATATTACATTCATATGGAATAAAGTATATGAGGGACAAAAGAATATAAAAGAGTCACAATATGAATTAAATGAAAAAAAACAAAGTGTATTAGTGTATGAACATGGAAAAACTGAATTTTTTTATCCGTGGCGCTGTGGCTTATACCATTTTGAAGTGCGTATAGAAGATAAAACTTATTATGGTGCGTTTCAAGTGGTTCCTAAAAACTTTTTTGATGACCAATTTGAAATGATTCAAGATTATGTGAAGTCAATTTTGAACGAGTTAATTTTAGATAGAGGTTATTACAAGAAAACTTTCTCAGCACTTAGCGATATTGAAGATTCTTCTTATTTGGTATTGTTAAGAAAGTTGCCACAAAAAATGAAAAGAATAAAACAAATTTTTAAAAAAGTAGAATCGAATGCGGAATTTGTACACGAATATGAATGGGAAACGAAAGCGCGGAAGACAACGAGAAAAACTGCCATTATGACAGAAAGAAAGCTTTATGCGAAATATTACAACCGTAAATTTAAGGAGCAAAAAAATAGTATTGAAAATGCATTTCTTAAATTTAAAATGATGCAATTCTATTATTATTTAATTGAAGCAGAAAGTTTTGTACGTAAAACTATTGAAATACTAGAAGGAGAAAAGAAGAAAAAGTCAGATGAATTTCAAGCTGTTAAAACAATTATTAAAACGATTGAACGAAATGGATCCGTGACGGATAGGGAAAAACAAAAATATAGAAATCTACATTTACTGAAAGAAGCAGATTTACGGAAAAGTTCTGTGAAAATGCAAGAATATAAAATATTAGCTCATATCGTATATGAAAGCGTACAATACTTTCGACATTTATTGTATTCTCCATTTTGGAGGGAAGTTTCTGAAACAGCTACCATTAATTCGAACACTTTATCTATACCGCATCAACAATTAATCCACCATTTAGAATTGTTACCGCAACATACCGAGCAACCTCCATCTTTATTATTCGTATATAAACCAACGTTTTTAGTGTATGAGTATTACGCTTTTTTTATCGTTATTTCTATATTAGAACAAATCGGATTTGAAGATAAGAATCCTATCCGTGAACAAATACAAGAACATTTTTATTTAGACGGATTACAAGATGGAACGACAGTGATTTTACATCGAGATGATATAAAAGTGCATGTCGCGTTTAATGATTTAATTGAAACACACCCTCTTATTGCACTAAGCAAAGGAAGTAATTTTTATAACGGAGAGGACACAAAGAAGCCGGATATTCGTTTAGATTGTTATGTAAAGGAAGAAGAGAAGTATGTATATAAATCTTCTATTATTATCGAAGTGAAATATAGCCCTATGTACAATATTTTTCAGCCTGTAGGTAATACGAAAGCAACGGAGCAAATGTATAAATACTGGTCTATTAAGTATGTAGAAGAACAGAATGGTAAACGAATTTTTAAGCGAAGAGCGATTTATGAAGTGATTTGTGTATATCCAGGTAGCCATATGCATAGTAAAAAAATTGAATCTGGATGTGGAGTGTTTTTACAACTATATCCATATAAAACGAAACAAGGAGAAGAGAAGTTGGCTGGGAAGCATGGGATGATTCAAATTTTTGAGAAATGGTTAAAAAGTAATAAAATGTAAAAGAAATCCTTTTTAATGAAGGATTTCTTTAGGTTAAGAAGAATTATATGCAGTACGGAAAGACACATTATACGGTTCGAACTTGATAGTGATTATCATTTTTTTATTAGAGTAATTGGATCTTTTTATATTTGTAACAGTATTGGGAATTAAGGGTTTTTACATGTGTATGAATGACTAATAAGTAGGAATTTAATTCATTTTGCAGAATATAATAAGACATAAATATTTTTAGTTGCATACGAAGATTTGTTCTTATATGATAGTAAGCGAAAGCGTTATCAAAAACAGAGCGGCGATGGGAAAGGCGGTTAAATATGTTCCAGCGTGTTCAAACAAAAGAAGAGCATTTTTGGTTCGAGCAACTGTGGGGAGATTTTTGTGAAGAAAGAAACTTAATGTTTGTAGAACGTAATTTAAATCCATCACGATTTTTATTAATAGAAGATGAACATCATATTGGTACAGTTGAATGTATTAAGTTTACAGTACCTGAACAATCAAATTCTGAGTTTTTCTATCCGTTTTCTAAAAATGATTTAGTGAAAGATTTGAAAAATGTGTATGAAATAGGAAAGTTAAGTATTGCGAAAACGTCTCGGGGGAGAGGACATTTCAAAAGGCTGGCAGCTATTTTATTTATGCATGCGTTAGAGACGAAAGCGGAATGGTATATTGCAGCAGTTACAAAAAGAATGTATATGTATTTACTTACACTCGGTTTTCCAATCGAACCGATAGATAGTCCATTCCAGTTTCATGATACTTTACAAGGTGTACCAGTGCGAATTCATGCTCGAAAAGGGGCTACACATCTGTATTCTTTGAAAGAATTCCGTGATATTATTCAAGGGAATGCTCATGCGCAGGCACTTATTGCAGAATACAGTAAAAATATTATGTTAACAAAATGAAAATATATGAATATGTATAGTATGAAGAAGAGTTACTTATTACAGGCATCTGTTTTCATACAAAAAGTAGACCCTTATTCTCAGAATAAGGGTCTACAATATTATAGTCCAAATATACTAAAAATCATTTTACGACGCTTCGGTTTCTTTTCTCTTTCATATGTTGGTTTTGCATCAGGAGTAATGTATATTGGTTCTTCTTTTTTTAGGGCAGCTTCTAGTTTTTGAATTCGTTCTAACATTTCCTCTATTTCGCGGCGATGTTGTAAAAGTTGGTATGTAACGACATCATTTGCTTTATCTTGCATTTGTTCTTCCATTCGATCTAGTCTTCTCGTAATTGTGGTAAATTGAGCTGTTAATTGCTCAAAATCATTCGATGATGTGTTTTGAACAATTGTGTTTACTTGAGTTTTTAATTTTTCTACATCATTTGAAGATGGTTTTTGAGTAGTTTGAGAGTTTTGAGGCTGGTCCATTTGAGAGCGATGGTATTCTAACATTAGATCTAAATCACCTTGTGTGAAAATAAAATGACCATATTTATTTTTTTTAATCGTAAGATTTAATTGTTGTGCAATCCGGACAACAGCCTTTGGGCTAACACCTAATTTCTTTGCGATAAATGGTGTTTTATATTCCAAAATAATCCCTCCTATATATATCCTGTTGAATGATTTCTAGTTATGTAGCAAGTTCCCTTCAGGTGTGACAAAAGAAGTGTGGAATCGGCAAAGAAAGTGTTTTTTCACGAAGTTCAGCTGTTTAGCACATACTATTTATATAAATCATTTTTAGTTATCGGAAAATTGGGCTTATTATAGTTTGACGATAATAAGCTAATTAGATTATCATAATTATAAATATCTTTTTTATGTATGCATATAATATATAAAAAGGTGGTTACTAATGTAGAATTTTATTAGAGTATAAGAATGCTTACTTCACTTGAATAAATTTAAGTAGGAGGTGGCTTCCTTGCTTACACTGTAAGTAAGGAAAAGTATTTGGACATATATAGTATAAGTATAGTGATTGTTTTAATTGCCTTAACGGCATTTTTCGTTGCAGCAGAATTTGCAATTGTTAAAGTGAGGAGTTCACGAATTGACTATTTAATTGCAGAAGGAAATAATCGTGCAATATCTGTCAAAACAATCATTACAAACTTAGACGAATATTTATCAGCTTGTCAATTAGGAATAACTGTTACAGCTCTTGGGATTGGGTGGTCGGGTAAACCTGCGCTAAAGCACATGTTTGATGTGTTGTTTGCAAATTGGAACGTCCCTACTCAACTCGCAGACATTTTAGCTATAATTTTAGTGTTTTTGTTTATCACATTTTTCCATGTGGTAGTAGGAGAGTTAGCTCCAAAAACATTTGCGATTCAAAAAGCAGAACAAGTGAGTTTCTTTGTTGCTAAGCCACTCATTTTGTTTTATCGTATTGCATTCCCATTCATTTGGATTTTAAATGGATCAGCTCGGTTAATTACAAAGTTTCTTGGGTTGAAACCACCAAAAGGGCATGATGAAGTGCATTCAGAAGAAGAATTGCGGTTGTTAGTTTCAGAAAGTTATAAAAATGGTGAGATTAATCAATCTGAATATAAGTATGTGAATAAAATATTTGAATTTGATGATCGTATTGCGAAAGAAATAATGGTACCACGAACAGAGATGAATATTTTAAATAAAGAAATGCCTGCTGAAGAGGCTTTACAAAAAATGTCTCATGAAAAATATACGAGGTATCCGGTTGTTGATGGTGATAAGGACCATGTAATAGGCTTTGTGAATTTTAAAGATATATTTACAGATTTTGTGAAGCACCGAGTTGTTAGTGAAAAGACAGTGGAGCAATATATTAGGCCAATTATTTTAGTTATTGAATCTATCCCAATTCATGATCTATTTTTAAAAATGCAAAGAGAAAGAACACATATCGCTATATTAATTGATGAATATGGTGGTACATCAGGTCTTGTAACCGTTGAAGATATTTTAGAAGAAATTGTAGGGGATATTCAAGATGAGTTCGATACTGATGAACAACCGGAAATCCAACAAGTTAGTGAGACGAAAACGATTTTAGAGGGAAAAGTACTTGTTAGTGAAGTGAACGCATTATTAGGTTTGGCTATTGACGACGATGATGTCGATACGATTGGCGGTTGGATCCTAACAAAAAATATTGAGATTTCCGAGGGCGATACCATTGAGATTGAAAATTATAAATTTTGCGTGAAAAAATTAGATGGACACTATATTAAGAGATTAGAAGTAACGAAACCTTCAGAATCGATTGTTATTGTAGGAGATGAAAAAAAGATTTCGCTCCAAGAACAAATTAGTTCGTAAACTCTGCTTTGTAGCAGAGTTTTTTTGAGCAAAATGTTTTTTGATGTATTAGGGCTATGATACAATTACACAAGTCAGACCTTTCACCAGGTGAAATAAATGAAATGTATTATTGTATACATATATTCGGAAGGAGAACCACTATGAAAAAACATTTATATATAAATGGGGTATGGAAATCAGTAGAGACGTATAAACCATTGTATGCACCATATTCTGAAGAAACATTAGCGGAGATTGCGCAAGGTACAGAAGATGATGTTAAGGAAGCAATAGTTTCGGCCAAAAATGCAATGAAAGAAATGAAAAAATTATCCGCATACGACCGTGCAACTATTTTAGAAAAGGTTGCACAAAAAATGGATGAGAGAAGAGAAGAGTTTGCAGAGATTATCGCAAAAGAAGCTGCAAAACCAATTCGTGCTGCACGGGGAGAAGTAGATCGCACTGTTCAAACATATAAGTTTGCAGCTGAAGAAGCGAAGCGAATATATGGTGAGACGTTACCATTAGATGCTGCACCAGGAGCAGGTGGCCGTATAGCGTATACAATTCGACAACCAATCGGGGTTATTGGTGCTATTACACCGTTTAATTTTCCACTTAATTTAGTAGCACATAAGGTAGGCCCAGCAATTGCGGCTGGAAATACTATTGTGCTAAAGCCTGCCGACCAAACGCCACTTTCTTCGTATGCATTGGTAGAATTATTTGAAGAAGCTGGTTTACCAAAGGGAGCTTTCAATATAATTTCTGGACCTGGATCTGTTGTAGGTGAGGCATTAGTAAAAGATGAGAACGTTGCTAGTATTACTTTTACAGGAAGTCCGAAAGTAGGTATTGGAATTAAGGCAAAAGCCGGGTTGAAACGAGTGACGTTAGAATTAGGATCGAACGCTGCAGTAATTATTGATGAAGATGTTGAATTGACAGACGAAATAATTGAACGTGTAAAATGGGGCGCGTTTGTGAATAATGGACAAGTTTGTATTTCAGTACAACGTGTTTTTGTGCATGAACGTAAAATGGAAGAGTTTATTACAAAATTAACGAAAGCAATGGAAAACGTTGTAGTAGGAGATCCGCTTCATGAAGAAACAGATGTATCAGCACTTATTTCAAAAAAAGATGTAGAACGTATAAATTCATGGGTGGAAGAGGCAGTTAAGGAAGGAGCTAATGTTGTATACGGTGGTAACAAACGTGATGCAAGGATTTTTGAACCAACTGTATTAACAAATGTTCCAGATTATGTATCTGTTCAGTGCCAAGAAGTATTTGGTCCACTTATGACTGTAAATACATTTAAAGAATTTGATGAGGCTTTAGAACAAGTAAATAATTCACGTTATGGATTACAAGCAGGTGTATTTACAAACAATCTATGTAAGGCAATGCGTGCAATTGATGAATTAGAAGTCGGTGGTGTCATGATTAATGATATTCCAACGTTCAGAGTAGATCATATGCCTTATGGCGGTGTGAAAGAGAGTGGAACAGGCCGTGAAGGGATTAAATATGCAATAGAAGAAATGACAGAAATGAAATTAGTGTGTATTAAAAAATAAAGTAGATCGAGCTTAAACACCGCAATAAAAAACGAGCAGGAAATGTTTACGATTCCATACTCGTTTTTTATTGTTTGTTTTACGTTTCTCGGAACGATTACATTTAATCAAGTGTACCTTTTACTTCATTTCTTGTTTGAAAATATCATCTTCGACATAAATATGTTCTTTATCTACAGCAGTGCTATGAGAGAGTACTAAACCGATTGGTGTTTCAGTACCTTTATTTTGAACAATTGTAAAAGGAATATTTTTTTCAGTTGCTAATTTAATGTATTTTGATAAATGTGGGTAAGCAATGCTTCCATTTAGGAATAGTTGTAATGATTGAGAAGAACGTATGTTACCCGTTACTTCTGTATACACATTACTTTGCATTACTTGACCGATTGTTAAAGCGATTTCTACACGCTCACGTAATGTAGTTAAGTACATATTACGTTCTTCTGGTTTGTTTTGCTTTTGGCCATATATGCCTTCTTGGAGATAGTCTTCCACATTTTTATTTACCATATTTTTCACACCTTTCACTTCTTATTGTACGCAAGAATTAAAAAGGATGCAAAAAAAAAGTAGTTTTGAACAGGAAAATAATTAAAAAAATGAGAAGAGAAAAGGGATATATGAATAAAACTTATTTAAATAAGAAAGGAAAAATAAATTTTATCAACAGAAATTAACAAAATGTGACAACAATCTATTAACGAAATGTATTTTTTGTGTTAATATTCAAAATATAAAGGGTATTCGTCGTATGGAAATGGAGGGAATGGAGGTTTTTCCAATCGATAAGGATATTAAAGAAGTATTTTGTTCGCACTTGAAAAACAACAGGCACCAATTCGTAGAGAACTGGAAAAACAAAATGATAATTTCCGAAAAAGATCCATTTAAACAAGAGGTAGTTCAAAATGGAGCGAATTTATTAGAGTTAATTATCGAACTCATTATGGAAGATAAAGACATTAATTATCTTCAGCCATTATGTGAGAAAATTGCCATTGAGCGTGCAGGGGCAGATGCGAATATTGGAGATTTTGTTTACAATGCAAATGTGGGAAGAAATGAACTTTTTGAAGCAATGTGCGAATTGGATGTAAGTGCTCGTGAACTGAAACCGATTATGGCCAAAATACATACTTGTTTTGACAAATTAATTTATTATACCGTTTTAAAATACTCAGAAATTATATCGAGAAATTTAGAAGAAAAACAGCAATATATAAATGAAACACATAAAGAAAGGCTTACGATTCTAGGGCAAATGTCGGCTAGTTTTGTGCATGAATTTCGTAATCCGCTAACTTCGATTATGGGATTTGTAAAGTTATTGAAGACAGATCACCCTAATCTATCGTATTTAGATATTATTTCACATGAATTAGATCAATTAAATTTTAGGATTTCGCAATTTTTACTTGTATCGAAAAAAGAAATGTGGAATGAATCTGAACGTTTTTGGGTAAATGACTTATTTCAAGATATTATACAATTCTTATATCCAAGTTTAGTTAATGCAAATGTTTTGATTGAAAAGAATTTGCCGTATCCTATTCCACTCGTTGGTTACCGGAGTGAAGTGAAGCAAGTAGTTTTAAATATTTTAATGAATTCGATTGATGCTCTTGAATCGGTGAAAGAAGAGCGGAAAATTATCATTGATGTATTTGAAGAAGATCAGGCTGTTCGCATTGTTATAAAAAATAATGGACCTATGATTCCAGCAGACAATGTAGAGACCATTTTTGAGCCATTTGTAACTACTAAAAAGCTAGGAACTGGTATTGGACTATTTGTATGTAAACAAATTGTAGAAAAACATAACGGATCCATATTGTGTCGTTCGGATAACGATTGGACAGAATTTCAAATTACGTTTCAAAAGTAAACAGTCTACACCATACGAATGGTGTAGACTGTTTTAATTTGTAAGTATAACGGTCTCTAATTTTGGATCCTCAGTTGAATAACCAACTATTGAAATTGTGTAAATTGTATTTGGTTCAACGTTGAATTTTGGAATGGTTAATAATACTTTTTTTGTATCAGCAAGTGAAACTTCAATATCTGCTGTACCAGGGCTAACTTGTAAAAAATCTGTTATTTGCTTAAAGAGTACATTTTCAAATAAATGATCCCCATCTTTTAAATTTACATTTACAACTGGAGTGTCTGGTGAAAAATGTGCAAACCGTATTTTTGCTTGACCAGATGGTAAATGAGTATTATCAAGAATGGGTTGTAATTGGAGATGATTATCGCTATTGATCGCTGCAAGGGTATAAGTGTGATTCCCCATTATTGGTACTAATGCTGAAAATATTGGAGTTTCGTTTCCGACAGGGACAATATCAATACGGTATTTACCTTGCACTAATGATAAATACGGACTGAATTGTTTAAAAGAAATATTTTTAATAACCTTTTGTCCGTTTATTATAATATCAACTGCTGGTGTATGGGGAGCTGTGTGGAAGATTCTCATATGTGACGGTAAAGTCGCTTCTTGTGAATCCCTCTTTTCATATGCTTGTACAAGTTTTGTAATTGCATCATAGTATTTCATATAGAGTTCTACATATTTTTTAGGATTGCTATATTGATAGTAACGAGCGAGCTGTTCGTAACGTGCAGCTTCTTGGCCGTATTTTTCAATTTCGGATTGAGTCATGAACATTCCTCCTTTATCATCATTACAAATATATGCGAAGCTAGAAAGAGGTTATGCAAAAAACTTGCCTTTCTAGAAAGAAAAGTTAAAATGGGGATTTTTTTATTTATAGGCAAACACACATACAAATCGATAATTGTCCTACATAAATTATAAAGGAAAGGTAGTTTGACTTTGATGGAAGGAGTGGAACCATTGGGATGGGGATATCCCCATAGTTATTTGGAATGAAGTTATGGAGGATTTGGTGCTATAGGCTGTGGGACGAATTATGGATTTGTATTATGAGTATTGCTATTAATTTTAGTGATGCGTTGGATAAGGTAATACCGATAAAAGAGCGTCGTGCCGAACTGATTAATATGGTTAATCGGTTCTTTTTTTATTGTTCTAAATAGGTGGTACTATTTGTTAAGAAATAGTTACGATAAATGAGGTGGAGTAAAATGTCGAATTTTGTTTGAAAATATGCAATATAAAGTAGGATAATAGGAAGGAGAATAACGGGAGTTCCGTCGAAGTTTACACAATGTCAGCAATTGAGGGAAGTTGATATTATATTAAAAAAATATTCAATTTGCTGTTATCTTAAATTAGGAAGGGGTATTTAAGCGTACAGGTAAGGTTGGTCTTCATTTTAAGTTCTGAATTTTCTGTTTTCGAAATAATATTTAGCAGTCATTTGTATATTTTATAATAGTTTTTTGATAAATTCACTGCTTTTGCAGAGGATTCTTTTTTATGAAAGAAACGTCAATTTTCTTCATATACATATACAAATTGGAGAAATGGGGGAGCGCTATGCGCGATTACTTAATTAAACCACTTGTTGGTCAGCCGTATCCGATGATTTCACATGGAAAAGGTGTGTATTTGTATGATCAAAACGGAAATAAATATTTTGATGGTTCGTCTGGAGCGATTACGGCAGGTATTGGACATGGCGTAGCAGAGATAGCAGAAGTTATTAAAAAACAGGCAGAGGAGATCGCTTTCGTTTATAGATCACAGTTTACGAGTGAACCAGCTGAAAAATTAGCGAAGAAGTTAAGTGATTTATGTGTAGGAGATTTGAACTGGAGCTTTTTTGTGAATAGTGGTACGGAAGCAAATGAAACAGCTATGAAAATCGCAATTCAGCATTTTCAGGAGCGTGGCATTCAAGGGAAACATAAAATTTTGTCACGGTGGATGAGCTATCACGGGATTACAATGGGAGCTTTATCTATGTCTGGGCATCCACTGCGCAGACAACGTTTCGTTTCTATTTTGGAAGATTATCCGACTATTCCAGCTCCATACTGTTTTAGATGTCCTGTACAAAAGGTATATCCAACATGTCAACTTTCTTGTGCGACTGAACTAGAAAGAGCGATTGATCGAATTGGTGCAGAACATATTGCAGCTTTTATTGCTGAACCGATTATCGGAGCTGCTGGAGGCGCGGTTGTCCCGCCGAAAGAATATTATAAAGTAATTAAAGATATTTGTAGTCATTACGATATATTATTTATTGCGGATGAAGTAATGACTGGACTTGGTCGTACTGGTGCATGGTTTGCTATGGAGCACTGGGGTGTAGAACCGGATATTATGACGCTTGGTAAGGGGCTAGGAGCGGGTTATACACCAATGGCAGCGACAATAGTAAGTGACCGTGTTATGGAGCCGATTTTACATGGATCACGTTCTGTAATGAGTGGGCATACGCTTAGTGCAAATCCATTGTCTGCAGCAACGGCTTTAGCTGTTATTGAATATATGGAGAAACATAATTTACCTGAAAAAACAGCAGAAAAGGGAGAGTATTTATTAAAAGGTTTGCAGAAAGTTCAGCAACAATCGACAATCATTGCCGATGTGCGTGGAAAAGGATTGCTAATTGGAATAGAATTGCAACCGTTTACAAAAGCATCGGAGCTTATTTCAGTTGCTGCTAAAAATGGACTGCTCTTATACCAAGCTGTTTCAGGGCAAGCAGGAAAAGAGGATAGTGCACTGCTTGTTGCACCACCAATGACAACTACATATTCCGAGTTAGATGAATTACTTTCAATTTTTGTAAAGAGCGTGGAAGAGATGATGCAAAAAGGAGGGCATAGTATCGCATGACAACTATTACAAATACATTCGGTAAATTAAAAGAAATAGAGGAAGTAATTTCTTTGTTCCATGATGATATGACATTAATGTTTGGGGGATTTGGAGGAATCGGATCCCCTCCATCTTTAATTCAAGCTGTTTTAGATAAAGGCATTACAAATTTAAATTTAATAGGAAATGATACTGGATTTGCTGATGTAGGAATCGGTCGTCTTGTTACGAATGAAAGGGTTAAATCTTTAGTTACTTCTCATATTGGGTCAAATCCAAATGCGGGAAGACAATTAAATGAAGGAAGATTGCAAATTGAATTCTCTCCGCAAGGAACACTCGCAGAGCGTATTCGCGCTGGTGGTGTAGGGCTTGGTGGTATTTTAGTTGACGTTGGTGTTGATACGATTGTAGAAGAAGGAAAGCGCACAGTTGAAATGAATGGAAAGACATATTTAGTTGAAACAGCTTTAACGGCTGAAGTCGCAATTGTATATGCGAAAAAGGCGGATCCATTTGGAAATCTTGTATTTGATAAAAGCGCTCGTAATATGAATCCTCACGTAGCTATGGCTGGTGACATAACGATTGTAGAAGCAGAAGAAATTGTTCCACTTGGAAGTTTAGATCCAGAAGAAATTGTCGTCCCAGGTGTATTTGTAAATTATATCGTGCCATCGGAAGGAGTGAATTGGAAATGGGTATGGGCGTAGAAGTAAGAGATAAGATTGCAAGACGTGCAGCAAAAGAAATTCAGAATGGTATGCTTGTAAATTTAGGTATTGGAATTCCATCGCTTGTACCGAATCATTTGCCAGAAGATATGAATGTTATGTTTCATGCAGAAAACGGTATTGTTGGTATGGGACCAACGCCAAGTAAAGGGAATGAAGATGAGAATTTATGTAACGCAGCTGGTTTACCAACATCTCTTATTACAGGAGCAAGTTATTTTGATAGCTGCATGGCGTTTGGCATGATTCGAAAAGGATTACTTGATGTTACGATACTTGGTTCGTTACAAGTAAGTGAAAATGGTGATTTAGCGAACTGGATTGTACCAGGAAAACGCGTTCCAGGTATTGGAGGAGCGATGGATTTAGCGCAAAAAGCGAAGCGGGTCGTTGTTGTGATGAATCATGTTGATAAATACGGAAATGCAAAGATTGTTTCGGAATGTACATTGCCATTAACTTCGAAAAAATGTGTAGATTTAATTATTACAGACATGGCTGTCATGGAAGTGACCCAAAGAGGACTTGTCTTACAAGAATTAATGAGTCCATATACTGTAGAAGATGTAAAACGACATACGACAGCTGATTTTCATATAAGCTCAAATTTACTAGTAATTGAATGAGGGGAGTTGTAATATATGGAGCAATTAAAAAAACAAGTTTGTGATTATATTGAGGGTCATGAAGAAGAGAGTGTAAAATTTTTAACACGATTAATTCAAGAAAAGAGCGTATCTGGTGATGAAAGTGGTGCGCAGGCAATTGTTATTGAAAAGTTGCGTGAGTTAGGTCTAGATCTTGATATTTGGGAGCCTGCTTTTAATGAAATGAAAGATCACCCTTATTTCGTATCACCTCGTATAAGTTTTACAGATAGCCCGAACATTGTAGCGACTTTAAAAGGAAGTGGCGAAGGGAAATCTATGATTTTAAACGGGCATATTGATGTCGTGCCAGAAGGGGATGTAAATCAGTGGGACCATCATCCATATAGTGGAGAGAAAATAGGAAACCGCATATATGGACGTGGAACAACAGATATGAAAGGCGGCAATGTCTCACTTATGCTTGCGATGGAAGCGATTATTGAATCTGGTATTGAACTAAAAGGTGATATACATTTTCAAAGTGTAATAGAAGAAGAGAGCGGTGGGGCAGGAACATTAGCTGCTATTTTACGAGGATATAAGGCAGATGGCGTTATTATTCCTGAGCCGACGAATATGAAGTTTTTTCCGAAACAACAAGGATCAATGTGGTTTCGTCTACATATAAAAGGAAAAGCAGCACACGGTGGTACACGTTATGAGGGAGTAAGTGCAATTGAAAAAAGTATGTTTGTTGTAGAGCATTTGAGAAAATTAGAAGAGAAGAGAAATGGTAGAATTACAGATCCGTTATTTAAGGGGATTCCGATTCCAATTCCAATTAACGTTGGGAAAATTGAAGGGGGAAGCTGGCCAAGTTCTGTTCCCGATTCATTAATTTTAGAAGGAAGATGTGGTATTGCGCCGAATGAGACTATAGAGGCAGCAAAAGAAGAGTTTGAGGGCTGGATTGGTGAATTAAAAGATGTGGATAGTTGGTTTGTAAAAAATCCTGTAGAAGTAGAATGGTTTGGGGCTAGATGGGTTCCTGGTGAACTAGAAGAAAATCATCCACTTATTACAACGCTTCAACATAACTTTGTTGAAATCGAAGGGAACGAGCCGATTATAGAAGCTTCGCCATGGGGAACAGATGGAGGTTTGTTCACACAAATCGCTAACGTACCCACGATAGTATTTGGTCCAGGAGAGACGAAAGTAGCACACTATCCAAACGAATATATAGAAGTTGATAAAATGATTGCTGCCGCAAAAATAATTGCATGTACATTACTAGATTGGTGTGAGGTGAAAAAATGAAATACTATGAATCTTTTAGTGAACAGACAAAGCATTATACAGTAGAAGGGGTTTTAGATTATTTTAATAAACGTATTAGAGTTGATCACTATACAGGAAATGTTGAAAGCATCATACAAACAATCGATGAATTAGCAAAGAAACATTCTTTCACTAAATGTATTATTAAAGGAAAGGGAGAGCATGTTTCAACATGGCTCTCTTTCGGTTTCTTACTGGAAGCAACGATACCTCATTATTTTCAAGGGCACGATGCGCACTTCTTCGTGAAATATCATAATGATGAAAGACGAAATAGTATTCATTGGACTGAGGAAGATACTATTTTAAGTGGTGTAAAAGAAAAAGAAGTGAAAGAAAAAATAGTCCCAGAGGAATTTGTGTTAAGAAAAGCGACAGAAGAGGATGCGGAAGAATTAGCAATTGTCTTTGGAAAAGTATTTGAAGTTTATCCGACACCTTTAAATGATGGGAATTATGTAAAGCAGACGATGAAGGAAGACGATACAATTTACTATGTTTATGAATTCGAGGGGAAAATTATTAGTACAGCATCTGCTGAAATGAACGTGAAAGAAGGTAATGCAGAATTAACGAATTGTGCTACATTACCTGAATATCGAAAACATGGTTTCATGAAAAGTCTGTTAATTAAATTGGAGGAAGAGCTCCAAGAAAAATCTATTTTTTGTTCTTATACAATTGCTCGCTCGCTATCTTTCGGTATGAATGCAGCCTTTCATCAATTAGGCTATACATATACGGGAAGGCTTGCGAATAATTGCTACATTTTTGATAAGTTGGAAGATATGAATATATGGGTGAAAGATTTATCCAGCTATTCGAAAGCAGTAAGACTCCCGCCTCAAAATTCGGCTGTAAAGCAAAGAAGTTAGGTGGGAGTCGGGTGAATAAAGCCCCACTGATTAAAGTGTCACTTAACCATAAATAAGCAATAAAAATATATACACATTTCATCAAAATAGTAGAACGGAATCGTCATGCTTATAATCGCACAGAGGGTGCCGGAAATTCGGCGATGAATTTGCTGGATTTTCGGCAAAAGGGGGGATGACATTGCTAGCAGTTTCGACACAGGAAGTCATTGAAGCGATTTTGGGCAGTATAGATGAGGCCATACATGCAGTAGATGAAAATGGGATGACAATCTTTTATAATACAGTTGCTGCAAAACATGATGGATCTAAAATTGAAAATGTGCTAGGAAAGCATTTATTAGAAGCATTCCCGTCATTATCCAGAGAAACAAGTACGTTGATGAAAGTATTAGATACAAAAAAACCAATCGTACACCAAGTTCAACATTACCAAAATTTAAATGGGGAAGACGTTTGTACGGTCAATACAACGTTACCTATTTTAATAGATGGAAATATTGCTGGTGCTGTAGAAATTGCGAAAGATTATTCTACTATTCAAAAGCTTACTGATACGATTGTAGATCTACAATCGAAAATAAAACGATCGACTAGCAAAAAAACGGTGAAAAAGCATGTTGCATTCGAGACAATTGTAACTGATGATTCCCGCTTTAAACAGACGAAAGAGTTAGCACAAAAAGTAGCGCCAACCGATGCGAATGTTTTAATATATGGTGAAACTGGAACGGGGAAAGAGCTATTTGTGCAAGCGATTCATGAAGCTTCTAAACGAAAAAATAAGCCGTTTATTGCACAAAACTGTGCAGCTTTGCCAGAGTCGCTATTAGAAAGTTTGCTGTTTGGCACGACAAAAGGTAGTTATACAGGGGCAATCGAACGAGCAGGATTATTTGAACTTGTAGATGGAGGGACATTATTTTTAGATGAACTGAATTCAATGCCGCTTGATTTACAAGCAAAAATGCTACGTGTATTAGAAGATGGAGTTATTCGTCGCATTGGTGATAATAAGACGAGAAAAGTAGATGTCCGCGTTATTACTGCAATGAATCAGCCTCCAGAAGTATGTTTAAGAGAAAATAAAATTCGCACTGATTTATACTATCGATTAAATGTGTTTTCATTATATATCCCGCCGCTTCGCGAAAGAACTGAGGATGTACTCTTATTAGCGTCTTACTTTTTGAAAGAATATAATAAAAGTTATAAAAAAGGTGTACTTCAAATTGATAAGGAAGCGAAAGAAAGATTACAAGCTTATCAATGGCCTGGAAATGTTCGTGAGTTAAAGCATACGATTGAACATGCTGTCATTATTACAGAAGGGAATTCGTTAACAGCAAATTGCTTGCCACGAACATTTAGGAAAGAGAAAATTCAGGAGAAGAAAAGTATATTACCACTTAGGGAAGCTCTACATCAAACGGAAAAAGAATTAATAGATCAAGCGTTAATTGAAACGGAAGGTAATATTTTGCAAGCAGCAAAAATGTTAGGTATTCCGCGTCAAACGCTTCAATATAAACTGAGCAAGTACGACAAAACCGCCGAATAATCGGCGGTTTTTGTGTGTTTGCACCAATAAAAGAGCGTTTACATATATAACAAGTAATGAATATGATAGTAAATATCGTTTTAGTACAGCACTTAAAAATATTTATTCTCTTATATAATAGGGTATTTCTAGCATTTACTTATCAAGAATATGAAGTTGGCATAATTATTGCTTATATAAAGGATGAGCGTATAAAAAGGGGGAATAGCAATGTTACATGATGTATACAAACCAAATCGTCACTGGAAGGATATTGAATTATGGAAAGATGTTACAGAAGAACAATGGAATGATTGGGTTTGGCAATTAACGAATACGATCAAAACTTTAGATGATTTAAAGAAAGTAATTAACTTAACACCTGACGAAGAAGAAGGCGTTAAAATTTCAACGAAAACGATCCCGTTAAACATTACACCGTACTATGCTTGGCTAATGAATCCTGATGACCCACGCTGTCCGATTCGGATGCAATCAGTACCGATTTCGGAAGAGTTATATAAAACAAAATATGATTTAGAAGATCCTCTCCATGAAGATGAAGATTCACCAGTTCCAGGATTAACTCATCGTTATCCAGACCGTGTACTATTTTTAGTAACGAATCAATGTTCTATGTATTGTCGTTACTGTACACGTCGTCGTTTTAGTGGACAAATTGGAATGGGCGTACCGAAAAAGCAATTAGATGATGCGATTGCTTATATTAGTGAAACACCACAAGTACGTGACGTTTTAATTTCTGGCGGTGATGGACTTCTAATTAATGATAAAATTTTAGAATATGTATTAAAGAATTTACGAGCAATCCCGCATGTCGAGATTATTCGTATCGGAACGAGAGCACCAGTTGTATTCCCACAGCGTATTACAGAAAACCTGTGTAACATAATTAAAAAATACCATCCAGTATGGTTAAATACGCATTTTAACACTTCTATTGAGATTACAGAAGAATCGAAACTAGCATGTGAAATGCTTGCAAATGCAGGTGTTCCAATTGGAAACCAAGCTGTAATTTTAGCTGGAATTAATGACAGCGTTCCAATTATGAAAAAACTTATGCATGATTTAGTGAAAATTCGTGTTCGTCCATATTACATTTATCAATGTGATTTATCAGAAGGTATCGGTCATTTCCGTGCACCAGTTTCGAAAGGTCTTGAAATTATTGAAGGCTTACGTGGACATACGTCTGGTTATGCAGTACCAACTTTCGTTGTCGATGCACCGGGTGGAGGCGGAAAAATTGCGCTTCAGCCAAACTATTTAATTTCACAAAGTGCGGATAAAGTTGTTCTTCGTAACTTTGAAGGGGTTATTACAACGTATCCAGAACCAGAAAACTATATCCCAGGAAGAGCAGAAGGCTACTTTAAAGAAATTTATCCGACTTATGAAGAGAAACGTTCTGATATCGGCGTTGCAGGATTGATGAGTGATAAGAAATTTAATCTTGTTCCAGATGATTTACAACGTATGAATCGCCGCAAAGATTATGAAGTCAATGAAACGCATGCTTCTTTAAAAGATAAACGTGATAAGCGTGATCAATTAAAAGATAAAAAATATCAAGCACAAATAGCAAAGTTAGATGATGACAAAAAAAATGAGGGTGACGTAGTATGAATTGTATGTGGTGTGACAGTACAGAAGCGAAAGAAAGCTTGAATACTGTATATTGGGAATTACCAGATGGTACGAAAGCCATTGAAATCCAAGAGACACCATGTATTACTTGTTCCTCATGTGGAATGGACTATCAAGCGGACCATACTGTAAAAGAAATTGAAGATCAGTTGTTTTTAATTTATACGAAAGATTTGCCAAAACAACTAACATACGAAGAGTTAATGGGAAGACCACGTTTATTAAAAAGGAATTATTTCGACTTCTAACCAGCTTTTATGCTGGTTTTTTTCTTTTTTGCCTTGTATAATGTACCCAAGTTAGAAAGGTAGGGAATATTTTTGAAAAAGACATTTTACCATTATATGATGAAGCACCGTGCAGCTTTATTTAAAAATGAAATATCAGATTTAGCAGAGGCGATGTATGATGATTTAAGTTTTCCGAAGCAATCTGAAGACTATGATGTAATTAGTTCATACTTAGAGTTAAGTGGAATGCTAGAAAGTATGTCTATATTTGATGATGCATGGGATTTATATATACAAGAGAGATAACGATATGAAGTTTTAGGAAAATGAAAGCATAATGAATACATTACTTTGAAAGAAGTGAAGTATTCATTATGCTTTTTTATTTACAATACGTCTTGCTGTTAGAACATAAATGAAAAGTGAAAGCTAGTTTAAATACTAGCTTTTTTAAGTTATATACAAATTCTACTTTTTTATTGAAAAAATTTATGAATATAAGCTTCTGTGATAAGCGTTTTTATGTAGATTGCATATACTGTTATCAAAATCACGACGTTTAAAAAAGGAGAGATATTGATGGCAAGGAAAAAACAACCTAAATATAACGTAGGGGACATAGTCGTGATTACGCTATATGGAACCGTTGGGAAAGTTACAAATATGAAAGTTTTAGATGGAGTTTACGTATACGAAGTAAATAATCACGATGGGTTTTACGTTGAACAAACTTTGCAGCATGTAACAGAGCAGGAAATGAAAAAGGGCGACACAGAGTGGATTGAATTAAATTATAACTTTACTTTTGGTGATCTCGTGCAAGTAACTGGATATGATAAAGATGTTTTTCGTATTGTTGGTTTTCGTACAGAAGTATGGAGATATAAAAATGATGCATGGGAAGATACTATATATGAATTGTCACGAATTACTGATGGTGAATGGTTAGAAGCTGATGAATCAGATTTAACATTACTTGCCAATGCACAAACGGCAAATGCAATTTTGAAGAAAATGAAACAAGATAAAGCTGGTATGAATAAATTGGATTTAGGAAAATTGAAGTCGATTAACAATTCGAAAAAAGTAAGTGTAAAGACGAATCGCCAAGAAATTATTGATGGGTTATTAGATATTTATAATGATTATCATTTATTATTCGATACATTTAAAGATGAAGAATATAAAATTGTTATGGATGTTGTTCAAAATTATTTAGTTAAATTGACAGAGAAAAAATAGTTAACTAGAAAGAGAGAATAAATTGAACAACAACATATGCAGTATAAGGTATGCCTACAATTATTAAAAAAATAAAAAGCCATTTAATAAGAGAGTCTGCCCATTGATCTTCATGCATGAACTCTTCTTTTGTTTGCCCTACTTCTTGATCTACTTCATATTGGTATTCCATTATTATTTCCCCCTTTGGATAGCTTGTACTAACATCGTATGCCCTTTACCTACATGATATGACTTATAAAAAAAGAAAAACTATTTTTCTAATCTCATATACATAATTTTGAGATTTTTTCATAAAACAGAAATAAAGGAGTGATGCTCATGAAGGAAATTGAAGTCGTAATTGACACGGAAGAGATTGCGGAGTTTTTTTATGAGCGACTAATTGAAAGAGGGTACGTTCCAAAAAGAGAAGAAATTGAGGACCTGGCAGATATTACATTTGAGTATTTATTAGAGAAATGCATGATTGATGAAGTTTTTGATGAAGAGGAAGATTGAAAGTAACGGCGGGCTTAACTCGTCGTTTTTTACTCTTTACAAACTTGTCACAAATATAGACAAGAATTGTTGGTATAATTAAAAGAAAATTTTATACAAGAGGTGAAGGGATGTTCAAAAAAATTATTGATTCTTTATTAGGAAAGAAAAAACATCGTTCGTATTCAAGTAGTGATTATCGTCATAGAGGGCGCTCATATTCAAGTAGCGATAATAAACGACGTTCATCTGGTTATGGGCATCAGCATTATAAAAGAAAACGTAAAAGCCGTAGTTTCTTTTCAAGTAGCTGATGAAATGGCGTCGTATACTAGCTTTATTTGATAGACCACTGCGAAAAAATACAATCGTTGCAGAGCGTTATAAGATTGAATCAGTAATTGGAATGGGCAGTTATGGGGTTACATATATCGTTAATGATTTGCAAATAAATAAATATAAAGTCTTAAAACAATTAAGGCAAAGTAAACAAAGATATGAGTCTGGTAGAAAATCATTTGAGCAAGAGAAAGTGATTTTACAAACATTAAATCATGCGTCAATTCCTAACCTACATGATTATTTCATATGGGAGAAAAAGAACTTTTTGGTGATGGAGTATATGCCGGGG
Organism: Bacillus sp. DB-2; assembly: GCF_003315125.1. Lineage (NCBI taxonomy): Bacteria > Bacillati > Bacillota > Bacilli > Caryophanales > Bacillaceae > Bacillus > Bacillus sp. DB-2. Next base: position 123,168 of record NZ_QNRN01000013.1, read on the forward strand.
GAAAATTTCGAAGATTGTATTTTCTTAGATGGCCAAGTATATGATGAACGTGAAGTTTTTGGAATTTTATATGAAGTACTAGGAATTGTTTCGTATTTTCATAGTAAAGGTATCATTCACCGAGATTTACGTATTCCAAACATATTAATGAAAGAAAATCAGATTAGTATTATTGATTTTGGATTGGCTAAATTGAAAGGTGAGGGTGATGAGCGTGCTATAACTTATGAAGGTGAACAAGCTTTGATGCGAGAAGTTCACTTTCGTAGCGATTTTTATGCGCTCGGTCATTTCGTATTATTTTTATTGTATGCTAGTTATGAATCGACTGAAAAAAAGGAAAAACCGTGGTATGAAGAGTTAACGCTGGAAGAATATAATCGCGACATGCTAATGCGAATGTTACAAATGAAAGCGCCTTACTATGAAAATGTACAAGATTTGAAAAAAGATGTAGCTTACGCTTTAGAAAGGATGGAGACTTCATGTTTCAAAAGTTTTTAGCAAGCGTTGGTATTGGTAGTGCAAAAGTAGATACTGTTCTTGAAAAAGATGAGTATATAGTTGGAGAAGAGATAGTAGGGAAGGTTCATATAACTGGAGGTTCAATTAGCCAAGAAATTGAAAGCATTTACTTAACGTTGTCGACGTCATATGTAAGAGAAGTGGATGATAAAAAAGTAACGGCAACGTATGATTTGGAGCGAGTTCGTTTAACAGATCCATTTTCTGTAGAGCCAAATGAAAAAGTGGAAATTCCATTTTCGTTTTTAATGCCAATTGAAGTACCACTAACACTTGGAATGAAAACGGTTTGGGTTCATACAGGCCTTGATATTAAACGTAGTATTGATCCAAGTGACCGTGATTATATTCAAGTGTTGCCGAATGCGCTATTGAACAGTGTATTAAATAGTGTAAATCAATTAGGTTTTAAAGCGCGTCATGTAGAATGCGAAGAATTACCGTATCGATTACGTAAGCAAGTTCCATTCGCGCAAGAATTTGAGTTTATTCCAGTTTCCGGAGAGTATTATGGGAAATTAGATGAATTAGAATTATTAATTTTGCCAAGTGCCCACGACCGATTAGAAATTATTATGGAAGTAGATAGAAAATCACGTGGATTGGCTGGTTTATTCGCAGAAGCGCTTGATCTTGATGAGAAGGTTATTCGCTTTACAGTAACAAACGAAGATATTCCAACGATGCAGCAAAAAATTAACAATAATATTTTTTAATAAACTATGCATAAAAAAGAAATGGAGAGGAAAACTAAAACAACCGCTCCATTTTTTTGCATAGTGAGGTTATGTATGTGAAACGATACCGACATTTATACTTGTTAAGTTGTACACTACTCATTTGTTTTGTCGCACTATCACTTTCGTATCATACCGCTTGTATTGAAAAATTTGATAATGTAGTCGCACACTTTATTCAAAGTTTCCGAAACGAGTATTTGACAACCTATTTTACTTGGGTGTCCTTTATCGGTTCAAAAAGAATATATTTCCCGTTACTCATTATACTTGTAATGTATTTTCTTCTTAGAAAAAAAATATTAAGTGCATTACTTCTAACAATTAATTATTACGGATCACGTTATTTGAACAGTATGCTCAAACTATGGTATGAACGAGCACGACCTGATGTGACGCAGCTTGTTACAGCAACTGGATATAGCTTTCCGAGCGGTCATACGATGAATGCTACTGCTTTTTTAGGATTTATTGCATACGTCACAATTACAGAAGATCGTATTTCATTGCATAAAAAGTTGCTGATTATTTTTATAGCAAGCTTCGTTGTATTATCTATTTCAGTTAGCCGAATTTATCTTGGCGTGCACTATCCATCTGACATATTAGCCGGATGGGCAGCGGGCGGTAGCTGGCTCGTTTTATGTATTATATTTCATAAGGCGTTCATTAAAAAAGAACCTATGTCATAATAGGTTCTTTTTGCATGGGCTCCACATGAATATGAGCATGGTAAATTCCGAATTTTTTTCGAAGCATATCTTCAATATTGTCAGTAATACAATGGCTTTCGCTAACATCCATTCGAGCATCTACTTCAATTGTAATATCCACATACGTTTGGTTCCCATACATACGAGCACGAATATCTACAATATGTTCTACACCTGAAATATGCCCGATAGCATCAGCGTATTCATCCATTTTTTCAGGATCAATTCCATCCGTTAGCATATGAGAAGCTTCTACGAAAATTTCCCACGCAGTCTTACAAATAATAAGACCGACAAGTAAAGCAGCAATAGGGTCCAAAATAGGCATTTGGAACTGTGCTCCGACTATACCTACTACTGTACCAATACTTACAAGAGCATCTGATAAATTATCTTTTGCAGCAGCCTCTAATGATTTACTTTTTGTTCGCATTGCAATCTTTTTCGTATACTTGTATACACCGTACATAACGACAGCAGAAAATAAAGCCACCCATGCAGCAAGTACATTAGGTGCTGCTTGTTTCGGATTGAAAAACGATTGAATTGCACTAATAACAACTTCTAATCCGACCGTTGCCATAATAAAGGAAGCAACAAGTGATGCGATTTGTTCTGCACGCGAATGCCCATATGGATGATCTGGGTCACGAGGCTTACGAGAAATTTTCAGGCCAATTAATATTGCTAAAGAAGCACCAATATCCGTTAAGTTATTCAAACCGTCAGCACGTAATGCGCTAGAGAGGGTAATATAACTGATGATGATTTTCATAGAGGATAAAAATATGTAGGCTATAATGCTGACAATAGCACCTTTATCAGCTTCTTTATGAGAAAGAGAATCCATTTTAATCACTCGCCTTTCTACAAGGAATTTCTTTCTATACATAGAGTATCAAACGAAACTCGTGTGGGTCTATACAAACATTGTTGACGTTTTATAGCTTTTTAAGAAGGGGATAACAAAGTTTCGTTAAGGAAAAATATGTTGAAAAGTACAAAGTAGAAATTTATCCCGCTATTTGAGGGCAGTAAGACCCCCACCTCAAAATTCAGTTGGAGCAAAGAAGTTAGGTGGGAGTGGGGCTGCCCGTAAACGCCCGATTGGTGAAGGCTAATAATCAGTGGGGGATGAACAAAACCCCCACTGATTAAAGTTTCACTTTATTAAACAAGTAATGATGATTATGGCAAATGGAAAGAGGGCGAGAATAACGATTCTCAAAAATTTTTTCATATATATTTTTCGCAAAATGACTCTTTGTAATTCCTCGTGTGAGTAATATATAAGAAATGATAACAAAATTCTTCAATAAGAAGAGGAGAAAGCATTATAATATTTACTTTCCAGAAAGAGAACAAAGGTAAAGAACAATTTGAAAACGAAAAAACCTCTGATGATTTTTCAGAGGTTTTTCGTTTCTTAGTATGCTTCTAAAAACTCAGTAACTTGCTCTTCCGTTTTTGCATTTGCACTATGTAAGTGACCTAACTTTTCGCCATTTTGATATACAAGTAGGCTTGGAATACCCATTACTTGATACTCTTCAGCAATACTTGGGAACTCATCTTTATTAATAGAATACCATTCAAATTTATTGAACTCTTCCATTACATCTCCGATAAAGTTGTCCATACGCACGCAATCTGGGCACCATGTAGTAAAGAACTTAACAACTACTGGCTCCTCGCTTGCGATGATGTCTTTGAATTCTTGTTCAGCTTTGATTTCTTTCATGTTTGTTTCTCCTTTTTCACTTATAATATTTGGGGTTATTTAGGCGGTGTTTTTGCCTAGAAACGAAAACTTCTAACAAAAGTTTTTCTTTCCGAATAATTCGTTTGCAAATTGATCCACCGCAGTTTCCTGAAGTCCTGGTACAATATGTGAGTAGGTGTCCAAGGTGATACCTACTTTTTTGTGTCCTAATCGTTCACTCACAATCTTCGGATGTATACCTTGCTTTAACATAATCCTCAGATCATGGAACCGAATATCGGGAACCTCACTTTTCTTTATAAGCTTTTTCCAGAGCTGTGTCAAACTTCTGAAACGGCAGACCAAATCGTAGTCATTATAGCTTTCATCATATCGCTCTTTTTCCTCAGAGATTTTTTGCAGATGGTCATTTAGTGCCATTAAAGTAATGGCAGGTAAAATCAGCAATCTCTTTCCATTGTAGACCTAAGATTTCACCTTTACGTATTCCACATGTAATAGCAAGAAGATAAGCGATATAATAACGGTTTTCTTTTGCATGTTCTAAAAAACGAAGATCTTCTTCATCGGTTAAAAAACCAGGGGGGTAACGCTGATTTAGTGGAGAGAGCTCATTATATCACTCTTTCGGAGGAGGTGAGTTAGGATGCGGAAATGGTTAAAGAAACTATTTTCGCAAAAACGCCCACCCTGCATTGTTTGTGAGGAACAAGAAGGTGAGCTTCAATTAAATAGAACTGATAGGATTTGTGAAAATTGTGCCCAAATTATGCATGGAAAAGGTATTGAAAGAGATGGATAGTACCCTTTACACCTTATTCCATATATAAAAAAGCTGGTTAGCTTCTGATTCAAGCGCTATTAAATGATCATTATTAATAGAGTTATTCGTATACATTCTGTTCTTTTGGATGTTAAGAACCGTATAATTCACATCGTTATGTTCATCTAAAAATGTTGATTCATTTAATAATGTCAGTGTTGAGTTGATGTTGTATTTATCAATTCGCTCTTTTTTTCCTTTGAAATATAGTTTGATAAGATGCGGCTCATCATTAATGAGCAGACGATTAAATTATCTGATATCCAATGTGATTTTCCTGGATCGAACCAAGAGACGTCGTTGTTTTTAATAAATTTTTTGTACTGCTTTATGACATCGATATAGTTTTGCTTTTTCTTTTGATCAACCGTTTGCACTAATGTTTTGAAACATTCAAAAGGTAGTTCATTTTGATGAAATTTAATAACAGTGTCTCGTAATTGTTTCCAGTAATCAAAAGCTGGTTGGTATTCAGGTTGAGATTTTAGATTTTTTACAAAGTTTGTTTTAGCTGCACTACTTTTCAGTGTGAAGTCTAAAAATTGTGTAAGTCCTACTTTAATTTCTGCCATGTTACACCCCCTTTCCAAACATTACTAATTCGATAATGGAAAGGGAAATCCTGCATTTTTTAAGGAGGTGAGCTAGATGCTAGAAAACCAGATGTCCATGCACAATGGCTATGGTAAAGCTGATCCACAGGAGCAAGAAGGTATCATGACAATGTCTATCGATGCCGAAAAGTTACAAGATGATGCCATAAGTCGATTCCAAGCGTACGGGATTTAAAGGTACAACGCAGAAATGCAATCCTGCAGCATCCTGAATACCCGTGGATGCTTGCAAATGTAGACCGATTGATTGTCGGTGAAAAGATTGGCCTTGAATGCGAAAAATCGCCGGAATATTTCGGGAAAGAGTGAGGGTCAAAAGAAGGAAGGTGAACAAAAACGCTATTTGAATAAAAGCTAGTGGACTAGTTTTTAACACTCACTGAAATTAAGAATCATAACATACTTTGTAATAACTTATATGGAAGTGAGTTGAATAATAATGTTTTATTCATATTTTGATACCCGAGATAGAATGCGTCCGTATGGTACGGCGGGTATTACGTATAGCGGAGCACAAACTACAATTCAAGCTGTTCAACAAGCGTTACAAGCACAGCAGCAAATGCAACAAATACAGCAAGGCATACAACCGTACTATCCATCTATGGAGTATTATTACCCAATGCATCATATTACACCATACGGAATTTCTGTTTCAACAATTCCATATGGAACTGTATACAATTTATAAAAATATGCGGGGGAATAAATTTAAGTATTTATATAAGAGCGCAAGTACAGAGCGCCCTTATAAGAAATGATTCGTATCTAGGGAACAATTATAAAATTTTAGATATTGGAATGAGAATGTTACAACCTCATGAGTTATATGCAACGCAAGGATTCTTAAGTGGGGGATATTATTTTTCCAAAATGAAAGGTGACGATTAGAATGATGAGAGAGGAATTTGGCAAAAATTATTGCCAAGTGTTTATAAATTTTGGATGCTTTCCTAAAATGGCAAAGAGTAACTCTTACCTTATTCCTTGTCCATAGAATACACAAAACTCTTATGTTTGTACAGGTCAATAATTTACAATAATAATGTTTGTGATTTATGGACTATTTTTTTAAAAAAGGCTCTACCTTATGGTAGGGCCTTTTAGTTAAAGGTGTTATTGGTAATATATTAAAATAAGTTCATAAATACTTGATAAGCAACACCTAGAGTTAATACGATAGCTAACAGTTGTGCTACCCATCTCGGTGCATTTAAATTTAGTAAAAGGGAATGACATATATTAAATGTAATGCCGAGTGTTAAAAGAATTGCGATAAGATATAAAATTAATAGGAATAAAGGTTGCTCTATGGAGCCGAAGTCAATTTTGGATGGATTCATGTAATATTTACCTCGTTTTATATTATTATATTAATATAATAATGAAAAATACAAGGAATTGGAAGAGTAATGTAATAAATACTATAAAAGAAAATTTGAAGTTATGGATGGAGTAGATAAAATAATCTTTGAAAGACTATTCAAAGCCAACATTTGTTTAAGTTTAATATACAAGAACGAATGTTCTTGGTATACTGGAAAATAAAAAAGGTGCGTTTACATGACAAATTTTAGTAATATAATTAAAAAACTAGATGAAATGATTTACAAACCTAATAATCTATTAATTACTAAAAGAAAAGAAGAAAAGCAAAATTCAGAATATGCAGGTGGGGTATTCCATCTAAATAATAGAAGCATCCGATTTAGGGTATCAAAAATTACGCCTAATAAGATGGGACAATTTGTTTCTTTTTGGGAGAAGAATGCCTCCATGAGCAATCAGGCATTTTCTTATGATTCAGCTCCTAACCTTTTAGTTATCACTTGTATAGCGGATAATAAACTAGGACAATTTATTTTTCCAAAAGAGATTCTTCTAAAAGAAAAAATATTAAAAACTCAAAACCAAAAAGGGAAAATGGCTATGAGGGTTTACCCTATTTGGGATAAGCCTGTTAGTAATCAAGCTAAGAAGAGTCAACTGTGGCAACTTCATTATTTTGTCGATTTAAGTGATACTGAAAATGTAGCTACAGATAAATTATTAAACTTATATTCATAGTGCATAATAAGAAAAGAGTTTTTTGGAATATTCAATGTTTTTCATAGATGGATATTTGGAAATGCTAACAGGATAGCCCGTTAAGTAAAGAATAAAAAAGGAGCATACAAATAAAGTATGCTCAAAAAAAGATAGGCTTTATGAGTGGAGAATCTCCATACGATAATATATGCTCATTTCATTAATATGTGTAAAATATCAACAAAATATCAATAGAATATCAATTAATGAGTTATTTTAGTTTTTTAGTGAAGTCATGTTTTTGTGAAATGAAAAAAGAGCCGTTTCTTTTGAAAGATGCGGCTCTTTTTATTACTTCGTTATCGTACTGTTCGAAACGATAAATCATAAAATTATACGATTAATAATTTGATAATGATCGGACTTCAGTTATATATTTCTTAAAGTCTGGATATTGAGATACAGTTTGGCAGGTAGGGGTGAGTAGTTGATTAATTAAAGATACATTTGTAATTACTTCGTTACAAGGACCGTAGAATGTAACTTTTAGCTTTGAATTCGGGGGAACTTTGAATACGATAGGGATTTTTTTCATTAAATAAACTCCTTATTTATAAAAGGTTTATGTGTTAATCTTCTTTTGAATGTGAAGACATTTAAATATAATATGTAAATTTAGTGTAGTTGCTTATTATAGATGCCATATTAGTACATGGCATCTATAATAAGCATATTACTTGAAGCTAGGAAAGGAAAGAAACATAGAATACTTTCCTTAAATTGCTTCATTACTATAAATAATGAATGTAAGAAAATAGTATATATGCCTTATGCAATTTTAAAGTTGTTACATATTATGGTGATAAGAATTGTATAAGGAGGTAGAATGCAAGAAAATGTACAAGTTGAGCTTTTACCACCGTGGATTACGTATTTTAATGAGCTTAAAAATTCTATAGGTGCTGATCCAACTGTAACAGTTGGTCCACTTATTCCAGTTGGTGGGAATTTTATTATTTTAGTACAAGCTATGAGTAATGAAAAAGCGATAGCATTAGCTACGCTTCTTAAACCGTTCGTGGAATTTGGAAATGTAAGTGTAACGGTTGTTGTTAGTAACGAAGAAAGTGTGATTGTAAATCCGCTTCCATGTCCACTAGATGCATTTGAAATTGCACATTTATTTCAAGTAGCGTTAGAAAATAATCCTTATTTTCAACAAGTTGTTGTACAACCACAGCTACCAGGTGGAGCGAATGTTATTTTTCCAGTTTTTGCTGCGAAAGTTATTCAATTTTTTAACGATGATATTTCAAACCTTTGTCAAACGTTTACAGGTGTTGCTGCCAATGTATTTCATGATGTAATGAACGACGTTGTGTGCGATATCCCTATTTTATTCTCTACAAGCTGCGTTACAAGCACTGGTGATGTACGATTTGTTATTGAAGGGAATATACAAAATAAGGATATAACACCAAAACTGTATTATTAAAATGTGAAAAGACATTTTCCTGAATCGAAAATGTCTTTTTCTTGTACATAAAGAAAAAAATAACTAGACAGCTTTTATTATTTAGCTGCCTAGTTACAGGGAGATTGAAAAATATTGGAGGTCAGTTATGAGTATAAGCTAAAATAGCTTACATATAGTATGCACACTATTTATAGTTTTATCCCGATATTTATAGTAAGAAAGTTAAATTTGTCTATTTAATTTAAAGAAAAATATTCTAGATAGGTTATATATTTTGAAAAAATGATGAGATTATATTTATTTATTTTATGGAGAGTTTGTATTAGGCATATGAGTCTAACAATAATACAAGCTTTGAATAAGATAATAAAAAGGAGTTGATTAGTAATGGGTTATATTGTAGATATTTCGAAATGGAATGGAAATATTAATTGGGATATTGCAGCGTCTCAGCTAGATTTAGTTATTGCTAGAGTTCAAGATGGTTCGAATACGGTCGATTTTATGTATCAAGGTTATGTGAAAGAAATGAAGAAACGTAGTATCCCATTTGGGAATTATGCATTTTGCCGTTTTATATCTATTTCAGATGCAAAAAAAGAAGCGCAAGATTTTTGGAATCGTGGCGATAAAAACGCTAAATTTTGGGTGGCAGATGTAGAAGTTCAAACAATGGTAGATATGCAAGGCGGGACTCAAGCATTTATTGATGAATTACGCCGATTAGGAGCAAAAAAAATTGGTTTATATGTAGGACATCACACGTATGTATCATTTGGAGCTCGCAATATTGATGCTGATTTTATTTGGATCCCTCGTTATGGAGGGAATAAGCCAGCATATCCTTGTGATATTTGGCAATATACTGATTCAGGAAATGTTCCTGGTATTGGAAAATGTGATTTGAATCAATTAATTGGGAATAAAAATCTTTCTTGGTTTATAGGTTCAAATCAAACAAATCAATCTAGTATTGGAGACAGTAAGCAACCAAATGGAATTGGTATTGCAGTTTCAAAATATGATGATGGATACGGCATTAATTTATATGAAAATCCTGCGAATCCGCAGTTTATAGGAAGACTTACGAAAAAAATCCCATATTTAATCTATAAAGGTTATTGGGGAGGTGGCGAAAAAGATATGATTTGTTTAGGTGGTGAACAACAGTGGGCTAAGTTAGAACATTTTAATGTACAATGGTTTTATGCATATTCAAAGTACACACCTGGATATGAAATTAGAACGTACGATGGGCCAAACGGGAATGATACAGGTGCGGTCGATGGGAAGGTCCCTTATCGTATTTGGAATCGTCAAGATGGATATATAGATATAGGTGGGAACAAATGGATCAAAGAAGAACATGTGCAGATTAAATGATGTTAAAAAGTCGGCTTTATGCCGGCTTTTTTATTTAATAAAGCTTGTCTCTGGCATGAAGAGAAATACTTGCAGAAAACACATTGATTTCACAATAGCGCTGTATAGTTCCTAATATACATTTATCAAAGTGAGGTATTTGAATTGAAAAAGAAAAAGCTATTTATGGGAACTATTATTGCATGTGTGGCGCTAACATTGTCTGCGTGTGGTTCCTCAGAAAATGTTGCAACATCAAAAGTAGGAAACGTGACAGAGAAAGAGTTAAGTAAAGAATTAAGGCAAACATATGGAAAAAGTACTTTATCTCAAATGATGTTAAATAAGGCATTGCTAGATAAATATAAAGTTTCAGATGAAGAAGCTAAAAAACAAGTAGAAGCAGCGAAGGAACAAATGGGTGACAAGTTTAAAGTGGCTTTAGAGCAAGTAGGATTAAAGAATGAAGATGAATTAAAAGAAAGAATGAAGCCAGAAATTGCACTTGAAAAAGCGATTAGAGCGACTGTCACAGATAAAGATGTGAAAGATAACCATAAACCTGAAATGAAGGTAAGTCACATTTTAGTGAAAGATGAAAAAACTGCGAAAGAAGTAAAAGAGAAAATAAATAATGGTGAAGATTTTACTGCTTTAGCGAAACAGTATTCGGAAGATACTGGTTCAAAGGAACAGGGCGGAGAAATAGCTGGTTTTGCTCCTGGTCAAACTGTGAAAGAGTTTGAGGAAGCTGCGTATAAATTAGATGCAGGACAAGTAAGTGAGCCAATAAAAACATCTTATGGTTATCATATAATAAAAGTGACGGATAAAAAAGAATTGAAACCATTTGATGAAGTAAAAGATACGATTCGAAAAGATTTAGAACAACAAAGACTGCAAGATGCGACAGGTAAATGGAAACAACAAGTAATCAATGATCTATTGAAAGAAGCAGATATTAAAGTAACAGATAAAGAGTTTAAAGATACATTTAAATTCTTAGATGAGAAATAAGGTTTAGAAGAAAAACAGAGATTTAGCATAATGCTATATTTCTGTTTTTTTATTTTCAATAGAAAAGGGAACTCATATAGAGTTCCCTTTTCGCGTTAGTGTGTGAGTTATAAATAGATAGTAAGACAATACAATATTACATTTAAATATTAAGAATTACAATAGGAAAATTTGGATGTAGATAAAAGGAATAAGCAATTAAATTCGCAAAATGTTGAAATGATAATGTTTTAGTTAATTAATTTTGTTAAATATAAATAAATATATTTTCTTGGAGAGTGAATTGAGGACATAATTTAAAGAATGGTACATATCATATTTATTGGAGTATAAATTAACTTTATAGGAAGTGACATGTTGAACATTTAGTACAAAAGGATGTTCTTAATGATGATAAGAATTATTTATCCCGCTATTTGTGGGCAGTAAGACTCCCACCTCAAAATTCGGCGAATGCGAGGGAATTAGTTGGGACATCAACGCTCGTAAAAGCCCGATTGGTGAAGGCTAATAATCAGTGGGTGATGGACAAAACCCCCACTGATTAAAGTTTCAATTTATTAAAATAGGATGAATATTTTTATATTTACTAGATTATTAAATTAATTTGGGGGAGAATATATGAAAGTTATTTTTAAGAGAGAAGGCGGGGGGGAAATTTTTGAATCATCTAATGAAAATGTAAGCGTTCTATTAGCTGTATTAAAAGAAACAAAAGGGATAAAGATTGGGATGGTTGAGTATGAAGTATTAGAATATAAACTGGAATATTATCGGAATCCGAAAAAAACAGAAACAGAGAGAGAATTACATATTATAATGCAACCCAAGCATATTCAATAAAGAAAGTGAAAAATTAATGAGTGTGAATCTTACTGCCTGCAAATAGCAGGATAAATGGTAGTAATTGTCGATATGTATGAAACTTATGAGGGATGAATTGTTTTACATCATAAGTTTCTAAAGCTTTGTGAGTTCGTTCATAATAAAAGTGTATGCTTTTGTTGAAGGATGGTTAATGAGATATAGCTGAAATTTGTATTCCAGAAAGAACGTTAGTTAGGATAGAAAAGTAAAATTAGAAATATAATTAGTTCAATAAAAGCGACTTCACATTAGGTGGAGTCGCTTTTATTGTTGCTACACGTATTCTATGATGCGATAGGAAGTGCAAAGAAATTTGATTAATAAAAGGGAGTAATAAATGAGTATGAATAAACTTCATATATTAAAGTTGCATTTTGTTTGAAAAATTTACATGTTGCACTTCCGAAAGAACGTTCGTTCGTGTATAATTAGAACGAATGTTCTTTCGGAGTGGAGATTTCTACAAATTCATAAATAGTTTTGAATTGGAAAGCTACGCTACATATAAATAAGAGATGGATAAAGTGTATCTAGAAGTGAAATTTCTATTCTTATGAATGGATAGATGTAGAAAATTGAGGAGTAAAGAAAATGAATTATGTAAAGGTACAGGAAAAAGGAAGAGAGTGGGTTCCGTTTACAGTAATGTCGGAGCAATTATTAAGTATGAAAAAAATTATTGGAGAGAAATTAAAAGTCCAAAGACCGCTAATAACAAATGAAGCGAAAGACAGCATTTCAGACAAATTATTAACTTCATTATTGTCTGAAGAAGAGATGTTAGTGACATATTTTGAAGAAGGATACATACTTACGAGTTATATGACAGTGGTTCATATAAATCCAATTCAACAAATTGTAAAATGTACAGATGCATTTTATAAAACATATATATTTTCTGCAATGGACATAATTGATGTAACCTAAAAGAAGCTGAATTTTGAAGTTTAGCTTCTTTAATTTATCCAGCTATTTGCGGACAATTAGATTTACACCTCAAAATTCGGCTGTGAGTCAGGCTATCTGTAAAAACCTAATTTTTTGAAGAGGTGAAGAACTAAATGAAAAAGCAGCTAGATGCAAGCTAGCTGCTTAGTCCCAGGGAAAGGGAGAAAAAGATTGGCACTCAAAAAATCGACGATAGCTGTGTATCAGCCTGAGTATAGTATAGACAAATTTTAAAATGTTATACAAAAATGATTACAGAGCTGTTTAGGCCGTACCAACTTGGTTTTGATCTGCTAGATCAGAATCAAATGTATTAGTCGCGCTAACCCCACTAAAAGTGTTCACTACGAAACCAACGTTAGATGCGCCAGAGCCGTTATAAGCTTTCGTATTCTCTTTTGGGGAAACATTGTAGAAATCACCTAAGTTGAAAGATCCGTTACTATTTTGTACAACTAAATTCCCAACAACTGAGGGCATAATTTTCACCTACTTTATAAGTAATTGTTTGCATTACTATATGAAGGTACAGTCTAATTGGTTCATTTGACAAATATTCCGGAATAGAAAAATGTTTGAAGCTTTGTTTAATCAATCGAGCAAAAAGTATGTTAAAATTAATGAAGAGCTGAATTTTAAAAAGAACAAATTTGAATAATTAATATATATGGAATTAAAGGAGGCAAAATGTAATGGATAATGTTATAAAAACAGTGGATTTAACAGATGCAGAATCAAGTAAACTTGTTGCTTTTATTTATAGTAATGATGTCACATTGATCGAAAAAGCATTTTGTCCTAATGAAATAAAATTACATTTTAATGAAATAGCAATTTTATCGGCAATTAAAACCGCATATATTACGAAAGTATCTATAAGGAAAGAACTTGAAGCAATTTTTCACGATACAGGCGTTTTATTAGTAAAGCAAAATGTTGAAAGGAATAGTATTCAATCTATAACAATGCATTTTGAGCAATTTAAAAAGTTGCAAAATGAGATTGAGAATTTAAATAAAAGTATGTTATAAGACTAGGTGGAAATTTATTGATAGAGGTGGGCTCTGTTAAGTTGAAAAAGTGGATTGAAAAGTATTTGGATAAATCGAACCGTAAACATAAATATACTTTCATTAAGGTGTAACCTATATTTATCGATGTGAGAAATGTAGGGAATAGAAGATACAATTTAAAAATAATAGCGATACAAACAAAAAGAGTAACTATGATGGTTACTCTTTTTGTTTGTAATATGTAATATTAAAAATACTTCTAAAGTATGAAATGAATTGATACTTAAGTGAGAAGTTGAATAAGAATAAAAAGAGTAATATTAATGGAAAGGAGGAGATGAAGTTGGAGCGAAACGACATTGGGAAACTTGTAATTATTACTGGAGTAACGCAAGGGTTAGGACGTGCAATGGTTGATAGGTTTCATGAATTGGGGTGGAACATAGTAGGGTGTGGACGCTCAAAAAATAAAATTGAAGAGCTTAATAAATATTACGGTGCTTCACATGATTTTCAAATAATTGATGTTTCAAATCATCACCAAGTTAGTAAATGGGCAAGTCGTATTCTTAATAAGTATAGGGCTCCCGATATGTTAATAAATAATGCATCGATTGTTAATCAAAATGCACCTCTATGGAAAGTTACTGCACAAGAATTTGAAAGTGTAATGAGTGTAAATGTGAACGGGGTAGTAAATGTCATTAGGGCGTTCGTCCCGGCGATGATAGCTAGGAAAGAAGGAATTATTATTAACATGAGCTCTAGTTGGGGAAGAGAAGGCGAGGCTGAACTTGCGCCATATTGTGCCTCGAAGTTTGCTGTTGAAGGTATCACGCAGTCAATGGCAATGGAACTACCAAATGGTATGGCAGTAGTTGCTTTAGATCCAGGTGGCAGTATTAGCACTCCAATGCTTGACTTATGTGCACCTCAATATGTAAAAGAATCTCCTACACCTGAAATGTGGTCACATAAAGCAATTCATTATATATTAAATATATCAATAGATAAAAACGGTGAGTCATTGACATGTCCGGCATACATTCATTGAGAAACTCCTTGTCAAAAAGAGCGCCTGAAAGGTGCTCTTTTGTATTATTAGTACATTATGTGATGCACAAAATTACATATGAAAAATAGAATAATGAATTAAAGGTGATATTTGTTTGTTTTGAATGTACTAGAAAATTTAAATATAGGTGATGGGAAATGAACCTACGCGATTTAGAATTGACAGGGGCATGGTTTCAAGTTGGAGGAAATCTTATAGCAGCAATTGGAACAACTAGAGGGTTTGCAGGGGAAGAAAAGATTGAGTCGGATCTCGTTATTGTAGGGAGTTCATTACAAGCTCTCGGATATATATTACAAATTATAGCAACTAATGATGCGAAGGATGAAGATAAATGTGAGAAGCAAGAGGTAACTATAGATAATAAAAATAAAGCGCTAGCGAAAACGGGGATTGAGTTATTAGCTTTAGGTAATATTTCAAATGTAATAGGAACGTATTTTAATCTCAATGAACAAATGAAAGAAAATGATTTCCTTATAATTACTGGAAATAGTTTGCAATCAATTGGCGCTTTTTTAGGAGTAGAAGTAGCATTGAATGAGATAAATGGAATACAGTGGATTATCGTATTAGGGAATTCAATGCAAAGTTTAGGTGCGGGATTACAAGCGTATGAAGGTATTAAAAATATACCAAAAGAAGAAAAGGAAAAAGAAGACAGTAATATAGATAAAGAAGATCAACGTATAATAGGGCTAATAGGTATTTGGATACAGGCAATAGGTACTGTAATTTCAGCAATTGGATTAACCGAAATAGTAGAGGAACAACGATTGGAATCTAAGAAAAGGTGATGAAATACTCATTTCAATGAAGTTTGGAGTATTTCAATTTTAGAAGTAGGACAAGATGGATGTGTTAATTGTTTTTGTAGGCTTTTTCATATAGGCGTAGAATATACATATAAACGAACAGGTGAAAATAACTTGTTAACGTTAGTGAGAGGCTTCTTATTTAGTTATACTATTATATGTGATTTTTGTAATGATGAGTTCTTATATACGCTTTTAGAAATAACATGATTTCATAGGTTTGATAGTGTAGGAGATGGATGGGGAAGAAGCGAAAAATAAACATTAAGGAGTTTTTCAGACATGATGTACTTATTAGCAATTCTACTTCCGCCGGTAGCTGTTTTATTTTGCGGAAAGCCGTTTCAAGCGATTATTAATTTCATTTTAACCTTAATTTTTTGGGTTCCAGGAGCGATACACGCAGTTCTTGTCGTACATGATAAAAAAGCCGACAGGCGACTTAAAAAACAAGTTCAGGCGTATGATGAAATTAATAAAAGAAATAGAAGATAAATTGCGATTGGCATACAAAAAAGAAAGGGGATTTGATTCGCCTTTCTTTTTTGTATGCCAATCAAGTTTAAATTTTAGTATAGCGGTAAGAATTTTTAATATAAGTATTATGATAATAACTTTTAGAGTGTGCGTTTAATAAACCGGTGTAAATGCTTTCTGGCACATTGAAGAAATCATACATACCATTCTTTAGTTGAATACGTAAAATCATAGAAAAAGGATTATAGCCAACAGCAACTAATTTTTTTGAAATAACGGGAGATAGCTCCATCATTACGCAACTCCTTATTTTTCATTTTAGCTGGTTTCTTGTAGAGAAGGGGATTGTCGTGTTGAAATCCTAATAATTAAAGGAGTATTATACTTATATGCAATATATCAAATGTTTGTTATACGTAATTACAAGGAAGTTCACACGAAGTACATATCGTTGTGCTATTTTTATTTCACCTTTGATTTATAAATAAGAAAATATTGACCATTTGAAAAAAAGGTATATTATTTATACGAGGTATTAAAAATCCACTTCTTACATTCTATGCTTTAAGGGGCAGTATTATTAGAAAAAATAGAAGTGAAAATAGTTTGTATAAGAAGTATTCTAAAATGTATAATCTGTGAATTGGGAAAATATTGAATGCTCCAGGTCAATATACTTTCTTGATTAAATGTATTTGGGAAAGTGACCTCAATATTTTCAAGTAAATCAACGGGAGAATTGAAAGGCAGGAGAAAGTAACATGTCAGAAAATTATCGTTCTCGAGAGGAGCGACGACAAGTTCAAAAGAAAAAACAGCCAGCTTCTAAAAAAACAAAACCAAAAGGTAAAACATCGTTTTTTCGTAAATTTTTAATCAGTTGTTTACTACTGGGTATTGTAGGTTTAGTGGCAGGGGTTGCTACCTTTTTCGTAATGATTAAGGATGCACCAAAACTTGAGAAAGCAAAACTTGTTAATCCGTTATCCTCAAAAATTTATGATAAAGACGGGAATTTGGTATATGAATATGGGAAAGAAAAGCGGACGAATGTTACGTATGATCAAATCCCAAAATTAGTAGAAAATGCATTTTTAGCAACAGAAGATTCGCGTTTTTATGAGCATAGCGGAGTAGATTTTAAAGGTACTGCTCGTGCAGTTTTAGTTAGTCTTAAAGGAGATTATGGCTCTCAAGGTGGTAGCACGATAACGCAGCAAGTTATTAAAAACTACTTCTTATCGATGGAAAAAACGTCAAAACGTAAGGTTCAGGAAATATATTTAGCGTATAAGCTAGAACAACAATATTCAAAACATGAAATATTAGAGATGTATTTAAATAAAATTAATTTAGGAAACCGTTCATATGGAATCGCAACAGCAGCACAAAACTACTACGGTAAAGAATTGAAAGATTTAACATTACCAGAAGTTGCGATGCTAGCTGGCTTACCAAAAGCACCGAATAACTATGACCCAACGAAAAAAGAAAATGTTCAAAGGGCAACAGAAAGAAGAAATACTGTACTAAACTTAATGAATAGACATGGTTATATTACAAAGGCAGAAATGGAAGAAGCATCGAAAGTACCAGTGGATAAAAATATTAAGAGTGCAGCTGAACTACAAGCGATGCCATATACTGCATTTATGGATGCAGTAGTGAAAGAAGTAGAAAAGGAAATACCAGATGTTAATATTGGATCTGATGGTTTAGAAATTTATACAACATTGGATCCAAAAGCACAGAAATTAGCTGATAATATTTTGAATACAAATATTATTAATTATCCAAATGATAAATTCCAAGGTGCTTTCACATTTATGGATACGAAAACTGGAGAAGTTCGCGCTATAGGTAGTGGGCGCGGTGAAAATAAAGCAGTATTTAAAGGGCATAATATGGCGATTGAATTGGATCGTGCAGCTGGTTCAACGATGAAACCAATTTTTGATTACGCTCCTGCAATTGAATATTTAAAATGGGCTACTTATCATCAAATTGATGACTCTCCATTTAAGTATTCAACTGGCCAAGAAGTTAGAAATGCAGATAGAAGTCATTTAGGGCCAATCTCAATGCGTGAAGCACTAACAAAGTCACGTAATATCCCAGCTATTAAAACAGCTAAAGAGGTAGGTATTAGTAAATCGAAAGAGTTCTCTGAGAAATTAGGTATTACATTTAATGTAGCACCGACAGAATCAACAGCAATCGGTACAAATGAAGCGTCACCAACTGAAATTGCAGGTGCTTATGCGGCATTTGGGAATGACGGTAAGTATACGAAGCCGCATTTTGTTAAGAAAGTAGTTTATCCAGACGGCAAGTCACAAAGTTTTGGACAAAAACCAAAATCAGTTATGGCGGATTCTACAGCATATATGATTACTGATATGCTTCGTTCTGTAGTTACATCAGGTACTGGTACATCGGCAAATGTGGCCTCTTTAGATGTAGCTGGTAAAACAGGTACAACTAACTATTCTTCAAAACAACTAGCACAATATGGAATTCCAGAAAGTGCAACTCGTGATAGTTGGTTTGCAGGATATACACCGCAATATACGATGGCAGTATGGACTGGATATACGAAAGATGGTAAAGACGAGTATATTAGTAGTAAAAATACGAAAATTGCACAGTTGATCTTTAAAGAAATGATGAGCGAGATGGCTACAGATAAATCACGCTTTAAAATGCCAAGTAGTGTTATTCAAGAAGGTAGTGAATTGCGTATAAAAGGTGAAAAACGTGATTCATCCCCAAATACTAGCGTACCGGATACAACGGAACAACCAAAACAAGATCAACAGCAAAAAACTGAAGAAGAGAAAAATCAAGAGGAATTAAAGAAACAGGAAGAACTTAAGAAACAAGAAGAGCAAAAGAAACAAGATGAACTTAAGAAACAAGAAGAGCTTAAGAAGCAAGAAGAGCAAAAGAAACAAGATGAATTAAATAAGCAAAATGAACAAAATAATGGAAATGGCCAAGGAAATACAACACCACCGAACAATGGTGGAGGCCAAGGAAATACAACACCACCGAACAATGGTGGAGGCCAAGGAAATACAACACCACCGAACAATGGTGGAGGCCAAGGGAATACAACGCCACCGAACAACGGTGGGGATCAAGGAAATACTACCCCACCGACTAACGGTGGAGGAGGCCAAGGGAATACAACTCCAACGCCACCAGCAACAACGCCACCAACTACTGGCGGGAACACAGGAGAAGTCCCTGCCAATAATGGACAATAAGTAATGTATATAAAAGCACCAAAGGTACCGATAAAACGGTTCCTTTGGTGCTTTTTATATTATAAAGGTTAATATTATTTTTAAATGTTAAAAGTACCATAGAAATTTTGAAAGTAAATTGATGGGAAATGATAAAAAATTTGAGTTGGCGGTATTGGATAACTAGGGCCATAAAAAGTAGTACTACTCGGGTGTGTACCATGATGCCAAAATGAAGGGGTGACTTGGTCAGTCGATTGATATTGTTGCCAAGCGGCAGGAAGTTCGATACCAACATCAGAACTAGCTGTATGAACGGCAGGAACATGTATTGAGGGAGCTGCTGGGACAACGGCGGTTATTCTTGGTGATACCCACATGAAAACGATCACTCCTAAGTTTAATAATAAAATAGTATATTCTTCTAGAACATATAAAGGTACATATATAGGTTTTTTGCTTAAAACATAGGCATAAAGTCGTAAGACCAACTTAAATTGATGGTGGACCATTTATTACGAAAAGATACGCCTATTAGCGGAGGGAAAAGGAATATGAAACATATACAATGGATGTGTTAATCGTAATATTTTACGTGTTTATGGAGGGATTTTAATGGAACGATTATGGACGAAATCATTTATACAAATGACTATCGCGATGTTATTTTTATTTACGGGGTTTTATTTACTTGTTCCAACGCTCCCGCTCTTTATTAAAGAGATTGGTGGAAATGAATCACAAGTTGGACTGATGATGGGAATGTTTACAATAGCGGCAGTTGTAATACGACCGATTATTGGAGGTATGTTAGATCAATATGGTAGAAGATCTTTTATTATTTTCGGACTCATATTTTTTGGGATAACGATGTATTCGTATAATTTAGCATCGACTATTGTCCTTTTAGCTGTTTTACGCGTTATTCACGGAGTGACGTGGGCTGTTTCTACAACAGCAGTTGGAACAGCGATAACTGATATTATTCCAGATTCACGTCGTGGTGAAGGGATGGGCTGGTATGGCATGGCGATGACAATCGCGATGGCAATTGGCCCGATGATTGGATTATGGGTTGTACAAAATTATTCATTTCATGGTCTATTCTTGTTAGCAACTCTTTTATCCTTTATGGCAGTCGTATTATCGTTAATAACGAAAATGCCATTCACGCCACAAAAAGAAAAAGGGAAAATTCAGCTGTTTGAAAAATCCGTTTTATCAATAACGGTTGTTGTTTTCTTTTTATCATTTGCATATGGAGGAATAACAACATTTTTACCGTTATTCGCGTCATCAATTGATGTGAATCCTGGGACATTCTTTCTTGTATATGCAATTGCTTTAACAATTGTACGACCTATTTCAGGAAAACTATTAGATAAGTATGGAGAAGTTTTTATCATACTTCCGGCACTATGTATTACTATTTTAGCGATAGTTGTACTAACGATTTCAAATGGTTTGATAGGTGTAATGATTGCAGCGGCATTATATGGTGTTGGATTCGGTTCAGCACAGCCCGCTTTACAAGCAGCGATGCTGACAATTGTTGATCCTAGTAAAAGAGGAGTTGCTAACGCTTCATTCTTTACCGCTTTTGATTTAGGGATTGGATTAGGTGCGATTTTACTTGGAGTTGTTTCACAAATGTTTGGTTACCGTATTTTATTCGCAGGTAGTGCAATTTCAGGATTAATAGCTTTAATTATATTTGTTATTTTTGTAAAAAAACGATTAGGCAAAAAAGATTTTGCGTATAAAGCATGATGAATCTATTTGATGTATTGTAAGGTACGGAGGAAATAGCTCAATTCAGCCCGGATATTCTTTAGGGATTGTTTCTGAGAAACCAGTTCGGGAAATAGTGCCAGTTGAGAAAGACGGTAGTTTATTTTTATAGATTTTGATGATCTTTCGTACTTTCAAAACTATGAATTAGTTGTAAGCTATCGTAAAGAAACGGAAGAAATTTAATTTAATTATGTAAAATAATAATTTTATTAAAAATAAATAAATTTTATATAAGAATTATATTTATGGGAATATGAAATAAATATTATAAAAAACCGAGCTGTGCATGAGTGCAGCTCGGTTTTTTATGTTTGTTGAAGAAAAAGGGATTAAAGGTATATTTAGTGGGATTATATGGATAATTGTTATATTTCGTTTTAAAAAATTGTAAAAGGATGTCTGTCCTTTCTTTATAAAAGATGAAAGTTATTTTTGAAAAATTGTATTATTACATCGGTAAAAGTATAGGAAACTTATCATTGTAAAATAAATTGAAATCTTCTAAAAACTCTGATACATTGAAATAGAAATGTAGTTTCATATTATTGTAAAGGCTTACAGTTATGTGCACGAAGATCTATTAGGATTGGAGGAAATAATGATGAAAGCTGAAGAAAAATTTTCCCCGGGATTAGATGGTGTAGTAGCAGCGGAAACGAAAATTTCGTTTCTTGACACAGTAAAAGGTGAAATTGTAATTCAAGGGTATGATTTAATCGAACTCTCAAAAACAAAAGAGTATTTAGACATTGTGCACCTTTTATTAGAAGAACGTTTACCGAATGAGGATGAGAAAGCAACAATTGAAAAGAAATTAAAAGAAGAATATGCAGTGCCAGAAGGTGTATTCAATGTTCTAAAGGCATTGCCTAAGGAAACGCATCCTATGGATGGGCTACGTACAGGCGTGTCTGCATTAGCTGGTTACGATAGTGATATCGAAAACCGCTCGTTAGAAGTGAATAAAAGTCGAGGATACAAGCTTTTAAGTAAAGTGCCAAATATTGTAGCGAATAGCTACCATATTTTAAATAATGAGGAACCAATTGAGCCTCTTCAAGAATTGTCATATAGTGCGAATTTCTTCTATATGTTAACTGGAAAGAAACCAACTGAACTTGAAGAGAAAATCTTTGATCGTTCCCTTGTTTTATATAGTGAACATGAAATGCCAAACTCTACATTTACAGCACGCGTTATTGCATCAACGCAATCCGACTTATACGGCGCTTTAACAGGAGCAGTTGCATCCTTAAAAGGAAGTCTTCATGGCGGTGCGAATGAAGCGGTTATGTACATGCTTTTAGAAGCTGGTAATGTTGAGAAATTTGAAGAGTTATTACAGAAGAAACTATATAACAAAGAAAAAATTATGGGCTTTGGACACCGTGTTTATATGAAAAAGATGGATCCAAGAGCACTTATGATGAAGGAAGCATTAAAGCAGTTATGTGATGTGAAAGGCGATTATACACTATATGAAATGTGTGAAGCTGGAGAAAAAATTATGGAGAAGGAAAAAGGAATTTATCCGAATCTTGATTATTATGCTGCTCCAGTATATTGGATGCTTGGTATTCCAATTCAACTGTACACACCAATCTTCTTTAGTTCTAGAACAGTAGGGCTATGTGCACACGTAATTGAGCAACATGCGAACAATCGTTTGTTCCGTCCACGTGTAAATTATATTGGCGAGCGACATGCATTTAGTAAATAAAAACAACTGGGGAGTTGTTAGCGCCGCCCGCCAGATGGGTGTTTGACCGACACCCATCATTAATAATAACGAATTTTCGACAGAAAGGGAAGAATAGCATGATTAAAACAAATGAAATTAAACAAAAAGATGCATTATTAGAAGAAATTACGGACTATGTATTAAATAAAGAGGTTACAAGTGCAGAGGCATTCAGTACGGCTCGCTACGTATTACTTGATACACTTGGATGTGGAATTTTAGCACTACAATACCCAGAGTGTACGAAATTATTAGGACCAGTTGTACCAGGAACAATCGTGCCAAATGGTACACGTGTACCAGGAACATCTTATGTGCTAGATCCAGTAAAAGGCGCATTTAATATCGGATGTATGATCCGTTGGTTAGACTATAACGATACTTGGCTTGCAGCAGAGTGGGGACATCCATCTGATAACTTAGGCGGAATTTTAGCAGTTGCAGATTATATTAGCCGCGTTCGTATTTCAGAAGGAAAAGAACCATTAAAAGTACGTGAAGTACTAGAAATGATGATTAAAGCACATGAAATTCAAGGTGTACTTGCTTTAGAAAACAGCTTAAACCGTGTTGGTCTTGACCATGTATTATACGTAAAAGTAGCAACAACTGCAGTAGTTGCGAAAATGCTTGGCGGAACGCGTGAAGAAATCTTTAATGCATTATCACATGCTTGGATTGATAATTCTAGTCTTCGTACATATCGTCATGCTCCAAATACTGGTTCACGTAAATCATGGGCAGCAGGAGATGCGACGAGCCGCGGTGTTCATCTTGCAATGACTGCTCTAAAAGGTGAAATGGGTTACCCAACAGCATTATCTGCGCCAGGATGGGGATTCCAAGATGTATTATTTAATAAACAGGAATTAAAATTAGCAAGACCGCTAGAATCTTATGTAATGGAAAATGTATTATTCAAAGTGTCATTCCCAGCAGAATTCCATGCACAAACAGCTGCAGAATGTGCTGTGAAATTACATCCGGAACTTAAAGAAAGATTAGATGAAATTGATCGTATTACAATTACAACTCATGAGTCAGCAATTCGTATTATCGATAAAGAAGGTCCATTAAATAACCCAGCTGATCGCGATCATTGCTTACAATACATTACTGCAATAGGTTTATTAAAAGGAGATATCGTTGCGGATGATTATGAGGATGTAGTAGCGAATGATCCACGTGTAGATGAATTACGTAATAAGATGGTTGTTGTTGAAAACAAACAGTACAGTTTAGATTACCTTGACCCGAACAAGCGCTCAATCGCCAACGCTGTTCAAGTTCATTTTAAAGATGGTACTGTAACAGAAAATGTGGAATGTGAATACCCACTTGGCCACCGTTTCCGTAGAGACGAAGCAATTCCAAAAGTTGTTCGAAAATTCACTGCAAATATGGCAGGTCATTATTCTAGTAAGCAACAAGAAAAAATCCATGAAGCTTGTCTAAATGAAGAAAAACTAGAAAATATGAATGTAAACGAATTTGTAGATCTATTCTTAATTTAATAATAGGAGGAATTTATAATGGCTTGGGTTGTGAATAAACAGTCAACACAAGAGGAGCTTGCGAATCGCTTCCGAGCTTTAGTAGAAGCAAATGAAATTTTGCAAATTCCAGGTGCTCATGATGCAATGGCGGCTCTTGTTGCGAAAAATACAGGTTTTTCAGCTCTATATTTATCGGGAGCTGCTTACACTGCAAGTAAAGGTCTACCAGATTTAGGTATCGTGACATCTACTGAAGTAGCTGAAAGAGCAAGAGATCTAATTAGAGCTACAGATTTACCAGTTCTTGTTGATATTGATACAGGATTTGGTGGAGTACTAAACGTAGCGAGAACAGCTGTAGAAATGGTAGAAGCGAAAGTAGCGGCTGTTCAAATTGAAGATCAACAATTACCAAAAAAATGTGGACATTTAAACGGTAAGAAACTTGTTACTACAGAAGAATTAGTTCAAAAAATTAAAGCGATTAAAGAAGTTGCGCCAAGTTTATATATTGTAGCACGCACAGATGCTCGCGGCGTGGAAGGATTAGATGCAGCGATTGAAAGAGCGAATGTATATGTAAAAGCAGGGGCAGATGCAATATTCCCAGAAGCGCTTCAATCGGAAGAAGAATTCCGTTTATTTACTAGCAAAGTGAATGCACCTTTACTAGCAAATATGACTGAGTTCGGAAAAACACCATATTATAGTGCAGAGGAATTTGTGGATATGGGCTTCCAAATAGTAATTTATCCTGTAACTTCACTTCGTGTTGCTGCAAAAGCATATGAGAATGTGTTTACGCTAATTAAGGAAACAGGTTCTCAAAAAGATGCACTTTCTAATATGCAAACGAGAAGTGAATTATATGAAACAATTTCATATCATGACTTTGAAGAGTTAGATACTGGAATTGCAAAAACAGTATTATCTGAAGATCAATAGGTAGAAGGATTTAGGCGATGAAAATACATCTTTGGCAAAACGAACTGCTTGAAGTGAAAAATCATCGCCTTCTGTTTTCAATAATAAGATATTCCACTCATCGTAGACGAGCATATGCAAAGAGCAACGAAGGCCGAAATGATAGGGGGATTCAGATGGAGAAAACGAAGTTACCATGGGATGAATTTTTTTCACTCAATAAAGATGTGAATAATACTTTCTTTACACCAGAAGATTTTTCAGGGGATGAAGATTTAATTGCAAAAACGACAGAACAATTCGTTAAACAAGAAATTGTCCCGCAAATTGAGAATATTGAACAACATAACTATAAAGTTTCTCGTCAATTATTTGAGAAAGCTGGGGAACTTGGATTATTAGGCATTGAGGTACCAGAAGATTATGGCGGATTCGAGTTAGGAAAGGCTGTCTCAGGTCTTGTAGCAGAGAAAATGGGTTACGCTGGTGCATTTAGCGTTTCTTTTAATATACATGCCGGTGTAGGTACATTGCCTTACATATATTATGGAACGAAAGAACAGAAAGAAAAATATTTACCGAAAATCGCATCGGGAGAATGGATTGGGGCTTATGCTTTAACTGAGCCAAATGCTGGTTCTGATGCATTAAGTGCAAAAACGAGTGCAGTATTGAATGAAGAGGGTACTGCTTGGAAGTTGAATGGTGAGAAGCAGTGGATTACAAATGCTCATATGGCAGATGTATACGTTGTTTTTGCGAAGACAAATAAAGGAATGACAGCGTTTATTGTCGAAAGAACATGTGAAGGTGTATCAATAGGATTAGAAGAAAAGAAGATGGGGATTAAAGGTTCTTCAACAGCGACGCTTATTTTAGAAGATGTTGTCATCCCCGCTGAAAATATTTTAGGGGAAGTTGGGAAAGGGCATCACGTAGCTCTTAATATTCTTAACTTCGCTAGACTAAAACTTGCTTTTGGAAATATTGGAACAGCAAAACAAGCAATCGGTTTATCAGTTCAATATGGAAAAGAGAGAAAACAGTTCCAAACGGAATTAGTAGATTTTACGATGATTCAAGAGAAAATTGCCAATATGATTATTTCTACATATGGAGCAGAAAGTGCAGCTTACCGTACAGCGGGTGTAATTGATGAAGCAATTCATGAGAGTGATGAAGATCTTATGAAAAAAATGTCCCAATTTGCAATTGAATGTGCACTGAATAAAGTAAACGCTTCTGAAACGCTTGCCTATATCGTAGATGAAGCTGTACAAATTCATGGTGGTTACGGTTATATGCAAGAATACGAAGTAGAACGATTATATCGTGATGCTAGGATTAGTCGTATTTTTGAAGGAACGAATGAAATTAATAGATTAACAGTTGCAAAAATGTTAATGAAGCAAATCGAACAAATAGAAGATGCTGAAGTAGAAATTGATGTAGCAAATGTAGAAAGAAACCATCGTTACATTTTATTATCGAAAAAATTGTTGAAACAATCTTTGAAAACGCTCTCTAAAACTCCAGGTTTAAAAATTGAGCAAGAGCAAGAATATTCACGCGTATTATCAAATATGTTGACGGACGTGTACGTCATGGAATCAGCATTTTTACGTACGAGGAAAGCAGTTAGTAAAAATGGTGAGGAAAAAGAGCGTACGAAGCAAATGATAACAGATGTTATTTGTGAAGAAGGATATCGTAAAGTAGAAGAATCGGCGATTTCCATTCTTTCAGCAGCTGTCACAGAAGAACAAAATAGACAAGAAATATTAGCTGAAATCCGTCAATTATTAGTGCCTTTATACTCAAACTTATTTACGAAAAAGAGAGATATTGCGAAAGTTATTATAAATCGCGGGAAATATATTGTGTAAATAGGAGGAAAGCGATATGAAAAAGATTGGTTTTATCGGTTTAGGTAACATGGGTCTTCCAATGTCTAAAAATTTAGTTAAATCTAGCTACACAGTATATGGAGTGGACTTGAATAAAGAGGCGGAAGCTTCCTTTGAAAAAGAAGGAGGAATTATCGGCCTATCAATCTCAAAACTAGCAGAGACATGCGATGTGATTTTTACAAGTTTGCCTTCACCGCGTGCTGTGGAAGCGGTATATTTTGGGGAAGAAGGATTATTTGAAAATAGCCACTCGAATGTAGCTTTAATTGATACAAGTACAGTATCTCCACAATTAAACAAACAATTAGAGGAATCGGCGAAGGAAAAGAAAGTAGACTTTTTAGCAGCACCTGTTAGCGGTGGGGTAATTGGTGCAGAAAACCGTACATTAACGTTTATGGTTGGTGGATCGAAAGAAGTATATGAGAAAACTGAATCTGTCATGGAAGTGCTTGGAGCGAATGTTTTCCATGTTAGTGAGCAGATTGATAGTGGTACAACTGTTAAATTAATTAACAATCTATTAATTGGTTTTTATACAGCTGGTGTGAGTGAAGCTTTAACATTAGCGAAAAAGAACAATATGGATTTAGATAAAATGTTTGATATTTTAAATGTAAGTTACGGTCAAAGTAGAATTTATGAGCGTAATTATAAAAGTTTCATTGCATCAGAAAATTATGAGCCAGGCTTTACTGTAAATTTATTAAAGAAAGATTTAGGATTTGCAGTAGATTTAGCTAAAGAAAGTGAACTTCACTTACCAGTAAGTGAGATGCTATTAAACGTATATGAAGAAGCGAGTGAGGCAGGATATGGTGAAAACGATATGGCTGCTTTATATAAGAAAGTTAGCGAACAATTAATTTCTAATCAAAAATAGTGCACTTATAAAAACCATGATAAAAAAGGAGAGAATATAATGATTACAACTGAAATTAAACGAGTGAAAAATCATATTAATGGCGAATGGGTAGAATCTACTGGTACGGAAGTAGAAGCGGTTCCGAATCCGGCAACCGGAAAAATCATCGCTTACGTTCCACTTTCTCCAAAAGAAGATGTTGAAAAAGCTGTTGAAGCGGCAAAAGCGGCATACAAAACATGGTCTAAAGTGCCAGTTCCAAATCGTTCAAGACAACTATACAAATATCTACAACTGTTACAAGAAAATAAAGAAGAGCTTGCAAAAATCATTACGCTAGAAAACGGTAAAACGCTAACGGATGCAACTGGTGAAGTACAGCGTGGTATTGAAGCGGTAGAACTTGCAACATCAGCACCAAATTTAATGATGGGACAAGCTCTTCCGAATATTGCTAGTGGAATTGATGGATCGATTTGGCGCTACCCAATCGGAGTTGTTGCTGGTATTACACCGTTTAACTTCCCGATGATGATTCCATTATGGATGTTTCCACTTGCAATTGCTTGCGGTAATACATTCGTATTAAAAACATCTGAAAGAACGCCACTTTTAGCTGAGCGACTTGTAGAGTTATTCTATGAAGCTGGTTTTCCAAAAGGGGTATTAAATTTAGTACAAGGCGGAAAAGATGTTGTAAATAGTATTTTAGAAAATAAAGATATTCAAGCAGTTTCGTTTGTTGGCTCTGAGCCAGTGGCACGCTACGTATATGAAACTGGTACAAAAAATGGTAAACGTGTACAAGCGTTAGCAGGTGCGAAAAACCATGCGATTGTAATGCCAGATTGCAACCTTGAGAAAACAGTACAAGGTGTAATTGGGTCTGCGTTTGCAAGTAGTGGAGAGCGCTGCATGGCATGTTCAGTAGTAGCAGTAGTTGATGAAATTGCTGATGAATTCATTGATGTATTAGTAGCGGAAACGAAGAAGTTAAAAGTAGGTGACGGTTTCAACGAAGATAATTATGTTGGACCATTAATCCGTGAATCTCATAAAGAACGTGTTTTAGGCTATATTAATAGTGGTGTAGCAGATGGAGCAACTTTACTAGTAGATGGCCGTAAAATCAATGAAGAAGTTGGAGAAGGTTACTTTGTTGGTGCAACAATCTTTGATGGTGTAAATCAAGAAATGAAAATTTGGCAAGATGAAATTTTCGCTCCGGTATTAAGTATTGTAAGAGTAAAAGATTTAGAAGAAGGTATTAAGCTGACAAATCAATCGAAATTTGCGAATGGTGCTGTTATTTATACATCAAATGGAAAACATGCACAAACATTCCGAGACAATATTGATGCTGGTATGATTGGTGTAAACGTTAATGTTCCAGCACCAATGGCATTCTTCGCATTTGCAGGAAACAAAGCTTCATTCTTTGGAGATCTTGGTACAAATGGTACAGATGGCGTTCAATTTTATACACGTAAAAAAGTTGTAACTGAGCGCTGGTTTTAATAAAGTGAAATGATAATGAGTGGGGTGCATTCCCACTCATTATCAAAATAATACAAACGAAAATACACTACTTCATTATGAGTAGTGTATTTTCGTTTGTATTGTGTTAACTATTTCTTTCAAAGGCTAATTTAATACCAAACCCAATTAAGACGATTCCTGTAATCCCTTGAATATAACGCTGTGTCTTCGGTTTTTTCATAAAAGCACTAATTTTATCAATTAAAAATATATAAAAAGCAAACCAAATGACTGTTAAAATGAGATAAGTAAGTCCCATAACGAGAAGTTGTATAAATGTATTATGATTTGGATTTAAAAACTGTGGTAAAAAAGTTAAAAAGAAGACTGCAACCTTAGGGTTTAGTAAATTTGTAAGAAACCCTTGGCGAAAGCAAGAAGTATGTTTATCATTATTTATTGGAATGTCATCTGTATTTAAGTCTTCTGTGTTTCTTACTGCTAAAAGGGCTTTAATACCAATATAGACTAAATATACAGCACCAACATATTTAAAAATAGAAAATAAAAGAGCAGACTTTACAATAAGTGCTGAAAGACCAATTACAGCAGCTAAAGTGTGAATTAAAAGCGCAACACAAGTACCAAAAACAGTTTTTACGCCGCCGATTTTGCCGGCAATCAATGTGTTTTTCGTAGCCATTGCTGTATCAGGACCGGGTAGAATAATAAGACATATAGACATAATAATAAACAGAAAAAAATTTTCCATAATGTTATCCGCCTTCCTTTGTTGTTTTTAGAAAATTCGATTAACGTTAGTTTAACATACATTTTAGTTAAATAAAATTAAATTATATTTAAAATTATTTAACTAAAAAGAAGAGGCCATATAGAGTAGCTGAGAGTGTGCTACAATATATGGCCTCTTTGTTTAAGCGTTAAGTAAGTTAAAGAATCGATTTACATCTTCTTCTGAAACATCACTTAATTGTTTATATTTATAATTTGGATTTTGGTCTTTATCAACTACAACGGAGCGTACTCCTTCAAAGAAATCTTCATGTCGCATGAAGTTTTTAGCGAGTATAAGATCTGTCGCGAAACATTCTTCAACTGACTTTTCTTGGCCATCAATAAACTGTTTTAATGTTACCTTTAATGAAACAGGCGATTTGGATAATAGCTTTTCTTTCGTTGTTTGGGCAAATGGACTTTGATCTTTCTCTAACGATTGAATGATTCCCTCAATTGTATCGAATGCAAAATGCGAATT
This sequence comes from Bacillus sp. DB-2, assembly GCF_003315125.1. Lineage (NCBI taxonomy): Bacteria > Bacillati > Bacillota > Bacilli > Caryophanales > Bacillaceae > Bacillus > Bacillus sp. DB-2. The sequence continues at coordinate 154,115 of NZ_QNRN01000013.1, forward strand.
AATTTCTTCTACTGAAGAAGAAAGATTGCCATCTAAGTTTGGAGCAGTTGCAAATGTACGAATAACTTCTTTTAAATGAGTATGTACATCTTCTTTTTTCCAATTTACATTTTCAAGTGCGGTAAGGAAATTTGGTAATGAATCTGATGTCATAAAGTAATCAGCAGCGTTAATATATAATACATCAGGAGCTTTTAAAATAGATGCCGTTAAAGCAACATATCGACCAGTATATCCAGGCGCTTTATTTAAGAAATAAGCAGCACCGACATCAGGGAAGAAACCGATGTTCATTTCAGGCATTGCCCACTTCGTACGCTCTGTTACAATTCGATACGTCGCTCCATTTGTCAGACCGACACCACCGCCCATTACAATTCCATCTAAACAAGCGATAATTGGTTTTTTGTATTGATAAATAAATGTATCAATTTCATATTCTTCTTCAAAAAACTGCTCTGCATGTTGTAATGCAACTTCGTTAGAACGTGCTTCGTATAGCGTTTTAATATCACCGCCTGCACAAAAACCTTTCGTCCCAGCTCCTTTTAAAACGATGAGTTCAATACGCTCATCTTGCTCCCATTCTTTAAGTTTTTGCCCAATTGGCTGTAACATGTCATAGGATAAAGAATTGAGAGCTTTTGGACGGTTTAAAGTAATTGATGCAACGCCGTTTTCGCTAACAGAAAATAAAACGTGTTCAGTCATTATAAATCCTCCCTTACTTATCTTTCTATTCTTATTTCTTGATACATGCTGAAATGTCCTCTATAATTTTTGTCTAAATTAGGTGCTTAATGTTAGTATTTATCGCATATTTTGACGAGTTATATTTGCAGGATTTCAGAGAATGAAGAGGAATATTACAACATTACTGTAAGCGCAATTATTTGAAATCATAGTGTTGAAGGCGCTATTATATGTATAACTTAAATTGAGTTAGTATACGTGGCGTAACAATGCATTAAAGAGTGGATGTAGAAAAGATCAAAAGGCTGAATTATCTAACTTTTAAAGAGCGAGGGGTTTGTATATAATTAGAAATAGAGAAAGGAGAGATCGGAATGCCAGGACCTTTACTATTGTCGGTAATTATTTTGTCATCTCTTATGGTAGGAATTACACAGTATTTTCATCATACAGATACGACAGAAGAAGTGAAAGATAAGGTACGTCTCGTGTTTCCGATTTTTATAATATCTATTTCCATATGTTTTTTATTAAATAAAGATGGGTATGTTGTGGCCGTATTCGCGTTTTTTGTAGCGATTGTCTTAATAACTGTATTGTACTACGTTATGAAAGAGTACTTACAAAAATAAGGATGCCTGAAAGGGTATTTTTATTTTTTGTAAAATGATAATTTCACATACCGTATTTTATACAAAAAAACATAAAATATTTATAATTAAAAAAGTATGTACATCGCGGTGTATTTACTTGTCAATCTTGCATGACCACTATACTATTAAAATGTAGAGATTAGAAAAAAGGGGTTGTATCTAGCATGAAATTTGAGATGCATACAAAAATTATTTCAAATGAAAAAGAAGTAAGATTACATATAGAAGATAATTTATTTCAATTAATTTTAGATGGTTATCATCTATTTACTATTCAAGAAATATTGCCTTTATATAAATCAAACGAAGAAAGAATCGGTAGTGCAATTGTCCAAAAGTTAGAATGGGAGAACGGAAAAACTACACTAAACTATCAGCTTGTTTCACTACAATCAGTAAACTAAAAGGAGAAGGGTAATATGAAGTTTTTTCATACAGCGGATTGGCATTTAGGTAAGCTTGTTCATGGTGTATATATGACTGAAGATCAAAAAATTGTGTTAGATCAGTTTGTACAAGCTGTTGAAGAGGAAAAACCGGATGCTGTAATTATTGCAGGAGATTTATATGACCGAGCAATTCCACCTACAGAAGCAGTAGACTTATTAAATGATGTATTACAAAAGATAGTTATTGATTTACAAACACCAATAATTGCAGTTGCAGGAAACCACGATAGTCCGGACCGCATACATTTTGGTAGTAATTTAATGAAAAAACAAGGATTACATATTGTTGGACAATTCCAGTTTCCATACAATCCTGTTGTTTTAAATGATGAATACGGAGAGGTTCATTTCCATCTCGTTCCGTATGCAGATCCAAGTATTGTTAGACATATATTGAAAAATGAAGATGTTCGTTCTCATGATGATGCGATGCGTATTTTTATGAACGAACTCTCTGAAACGATGGATAAAGAAGCGAGACACATATTTGTAGGACATGCATTTGTAACTTCTTCAGGAGAGGCAGAGGAAAATACGAGTGATGCGGAACGACCACTTTCAATTGGTGGTGCTGAATATGTAAATAGCCATTATTTTGATAAGTTTCATTACACGGCGCTTGGCCATTTACATCAAGCGCATTTTGTACGTAATGAGACAATTCGTTATTCAGGTTCACCACTTGCATATTCTATTTCTGAAGAAAAGCATAAAAAAGGATATTATATTGTGGAACTGGATGAAAAAGGTGAAACAACAATTGAAAAACGTTTACTTACACCACGTCGTAAAATGCGTACAGTAGAAGCGAAAATAGACGATTTATTGCTTCATCCAGTGAGTGAAGATTATGTGTTTGTGAAATTATTAGATGAAAATCCTGTCTTGCAGCCAATGGAAAAAATACGTTCTGTATACCCAAATGCAATGCATGTTGAAAGATCTATTCAAAGACGAGAGTTCACAGATGAAAATGAAGTAACTGTTTCAAGACATAAAACGGATGATTTATCTCTTTTAAAAGCATTTTATAAAGAAATGAAAGGGCTAGATTTATCAGAAGAGAAAGAACGTCTATTTTTAGATGTTTTGCAAACAGTGCAAGAACGGGAAGGTGAGCGAGGGTGAGACCGATTCAGCTTATAATGACCGCGTTTGGTCCATATAAACAGAAAGAAATAATCGATTTTAAAGATCTTGGTGAGCATCGTATTTTCGCTATTTCTGGAAATACAGGAGCTGGAAAGACAACGATTTTTGATGCAATTTGTTATGTATTATATGGAGAAGCTAGTGGAGAAGAGCGCAGTGATACTAACATGCTTCGTAGCCAATTTGCTGATGATGATGTTTATACAAGTGTGGAATTAACTTTTCAATTAAAAGGAAAAAGTTATGAAATTAAACGACAACTAGGCCATAAAAAACAAGGAAATAAAACAATTACAGGACATGCAGTCGAATTATATGAAGTAATTGATGAGGAAAAAGTTCCATGTGTCGATCGTTTTCATGTAACGGATGTAAATAAAAAAGTTGAAGATTTAATTGGGTTAAGTAAACATCAATTTAGCCAAATTGTCATGTTACCGCAAGGAGAGTTCCGAAAATTATTAACATCTGAAACGGAAAATAAAGAAGAAATACTACGCCGTATTTTTAAAACAGATCGTTATAAATTAATGCGTGAGATATTAGATCAAAAGCGTAAACAATGGAAAGACGTCTTACAAGAAAAACAAAAAGAACGTGAGCTATATTTCCGTAATGTATTTAAATTACCAATACGTGATGGAGCATTATTAGAGGCATTAGTGGAGCAAGAGCATGTAAATACACATCAAGTAGTAGAGGCATTAGAACAAGAAACAATTTGGTACAATGCAGAGGTTGAGCAATTACACTTAGAACAAAATGACGAAACGAAACAATTAAAAGAAGCAGAGGAACGTTTTCATGCAGCAAAAGCTGTAAATGAGAAATTCAAAGATTTAGAACAAAAGAATGAGAAGTACAGTATTTTACAAGAAAACCGTGCCGTAATCGAAATGAAAGAAAAATCTTTTAAACATGCGGAACAGGCGAAGCGATTATTACCATTTGAGCAATGGTATGAGGAAGCGATGCAATATGAACAGCAGTCTGAAAGTTTGTTAAAACAGATAATCGCAAAAAAAGAGCATATAATGAACAGTTTTGCACTTGCTCAGGAGAAATATGAAGCATTAAAGAATAAGGCATCCGAGCGAGAAAATGCTAAAAAACAAGTTCAAAGACTAGAAGAGTTACAGCCAATTATTGCATCATTAGCTGAGAAAAAGTTAAATTTGCAAAATGCTGAAATTCAAATAGGAAAATTAAAAGAAGGTATGCAAAAGTTAGATGAACAACTAGAAGCGCATAAAAATGAAAAACAAAGAATGTCTGGCGAATTACAGCAATTAGAAGCAGCGCTTGAACAATATGTAGCTAAAGTAGAAGAACTAACGAATATGCGAGAAGATGCAAAAGTATTAAAGCAGGCATATGATGTATGGCAAGAAAAACAAAAATACGAGCTAGAAAAAGAAAGTGCGTTTCATAAGATGCAACAGGCAGTTAGTACATATGAAAATATGGAACGCCGCTGGTTAAGTGAACAAGCTGGTATATTAGCTCTTCATTTACATGATGGTGAATCTTGTCCAGTATGTGGTAGTATGGACCACCCGAAAAAAGCTACAGAGCAAAGTAATGCAATTGATGAAAAAGAGTTAAATGAGCTAAGAGAAAAGAAAAATATTGCGGAAAAATTACATGTTCAATTAGAAGAAAAGTGGAATTTCTATCGAGTTCAATATGAACAAGTGATAGAAGAAGTGCTAAAGCGAGGCTATCGCTCAGAAGAATTAGTAGAAACATATAGTGCGCTCGTTCAAAAAGGAAAGCAATTAGCAGCAGAAGTTAATGCGTTAAAAGCAAGTGAAGAAACGCGTAAGCAAATTGCTGTGAATATAAAAAGCGTAGAAGAAAAAGTAGAAGAACTCCAGAAACAAAAGCGTGAAGTAGAAACTGTGCAGCACCGTACTGAAATGGAGTGTATGCAGCTTCGTACGTCATATGAACATGATAAGCAAAATATTCCGGAAAGCTTGCAAACGGTACAAGCTTGGAAAGTACAGTTTGACCAAGCTCTGCAAGAACTTAGGTTAATGGAAGATGAATGGGAGAAAGTACAAGAGGCGTATCAACATTGGCAAAATGAAAATATACGTATTCAAGCAGAACATGATAATGCTTCTAATCAATTTAATAGTGCAAAAGAGAAGAAAGAAGAGACGTTCACACGCTTTATGAAAGAGCTAGAACAAAGCGGATTTACAGATCAATTAACATATAAAGAATCCAAATTAAATGATGCTGAGATGGATAAGTTACAACAAGAAATCCAAAGTTATTACTCATCTCTAGAAGTACTTACAAAACAAATTGAAGAATTAAAAGCAGACTTAAAAGATAAAGAGTATATGGACATTTCTTCATTAGATGAGCAAGTGAAAGAATTGGAAATTAGCCTTGATATTATTAAAGAAAAACGACAACGTGCTCAAAACGCCGTATCATATATTACGGATTTACATGAAAATATTAAACGAATTGATGAACAAATTCATGAGGAAGAAAAAGCATTCCAAGAACTTGTTGATTTATATGAAGTAATGAAAGGGGATAACGATAGTCGTATATCCTTTGAACGTTACATCTTAATTGAGTATTTAGAACAAATTGTTCAAATTGCGAACGAACGACTACGTAAATTATCAAATGGACAATTTTATTTAAAACGAAGCGAACGAGTTGAAAAGAGAAATCGACAAAGTGGATTAGGATTAGATGTATACGACGCATACACTGGCCAAACACGCGATGTAAAAACATTATCTGGCGGTGAGAAATTTAATGCATCGCTTTGCTTAGCGCTTGGAATGGCAGATGTAATTCAAGCGTATGAGGGTGGTATTTCCATCGAAACGATGTTTATCGATGAAGGATTCGGCTCATTAGATGAAGAGTCATTAACGAAAGCAGTCGACGCCTTAATTGACTTACAAAAATCAGGCCGATTTATCGGTGTAATTTCACACGTTCAAGAACTGAAAAACGCAATGCCAGCTGTATTAGAAGTAACGAAGCAGAAGGATGGGTGTAGTCAGACGAGATTTGTGGTGAAGTAAGTTCAATTATAATTCATGCTCAAAGTATTGTTTGCAATTTTCTAGTATAGAACTTACGAAAAAACAAATGCCGCCTCATTATAGAGATGGCATTTGTTTTTTATTCAAAACTACATAATTCACCTACGAGTTATCTGTAGAAGGTGGCGTATTTTCCAAGCGATTATAAGTTTTAAAAGCCGAAATTGCTGATATAACACCACCTACTAGAAATAAAGCTGATCCGCCGACCAATATGATACGACTGACATATGTTTCGCGCGCTTCTTCAACTTCTTCTTGTAACATTGTTGGCATTTGAATTCCCCCTAAACAACATTTCTTTTGTAGATAGTATATACAAATGCCTAAAATATGTTAAAATCACTGGATAGTATTATGAGGAAGTATATAGTTAGATGTGAATTGTTTGAAAAATCTTCATTATAAATTTATGCTAACTTCACATAGAGCACAAATTGAAATTGTATTATGTATATGTACCAAATAGATGAAATTGTATAGTATTGCTGTTTTTAAATAATCAAAATCCTATTATTTCTATATAAGGGTCTTAATTGTATATTAGAGATAATATTTTATTTAGAAGCAGATTTTAATAAAAAGGAATTCAAATAAAAGGGGAATGTCTTATGACAACATATACGAGCGAGATAAAAAAAAGTTTAGTAACTGAAGAAGATGTGGATATTTTAAAAATAATGGCACATCCAATACGATTACAAATTGTAAATGAATTAAGTGCACGCAAAACTTGTAATGTAACACAATTAACAGAAATATTAAATATTCCTCAATCGACTGTTTCGCAGCATTTATCAAAAATGAAAGGTAAAGTGCTAAGAGCTGAGAGAAGAGGGTTAGAAATTTATTATTATATTAATAATTTAAAAGCAAGCAAGATTGTTAGTGTTTTAGGATATATAAATTAATGAATTGTTATTATACAAAATAGCCTCCGCTGTTAAGCAGGGGCTATTTTGTATTGTTTTATTTATTTGCATTTAAAATTTTATAGTTTTTATGATTTACAATTGTTCGGTCAAATTCAAAAGTACCACCGCTTACATCTGTAACTTCAACTAAGACCGATTCAGTGTATAGTTTTAGTACAGATGCTGTGATCTTTAAGTTATTTCGTTGAAATAGTATAGTATCGCCTACGTTTGCTTTCATAGTACCTCCTTATAAAAGTCAGAAATGTTTGTTTATTATATATATTAAACCACGTATAGATATATTAGTGAATGTTTAGTTTTATTTATCAATAAAATATTTGTTGTTTAATAAAAATTAAAGTGCAACATTATGTAAATGAATTATATATTTTCTGTTTTTATGTAGAAAATTGTAAAAAAACGTTGTAATTTTGTATGTTCCGTTAGAAAAACAAGATATACGGAAGTGGAAGTGGTGGGATTTTTGATTACAAGCATTGTAACGAGAAGCCAGATTACAAGACTATTAAATGATTTGTATTAAGAAATATAGACGCAACATGTTATAAAGCTGGAGAGTTAAAAAGAATATGGTGTTTTTTTGTTTGTATAGGATAATCAAAATTTTGAAGTCCAGCCATGGTGTAACAGGGCGCATAACTTTGTATAAAAGAGGATATGAAAACACACATAAGTCGTATTGATGTAAAACATTATAAAAACTACTACGTATTTAACAAGTAGTTTTTTGTATTTCACCCTTCGTTTTCTGTAACTGATTCCATATTTTTGACGCTCCGTCTTGTAAGTGCTTACATGAGCGAAAACATCCTATACAATGAAGTTGTTAAGTCGAATGAGGTGGCGAAAATAAAAATAAAAAAAGCATATTTAGCGAATAGCATTGAAATAGAAAGAGGAGGCGGAATGATATGAAAAAATCAAATGTTAATCCATGGCTTGTTGTCCTTGGCACAGTCATAGTACAAATGGGACTTGGGACGATATATACATGGAGTTTATTCAATCAGCCTTTAGTTAGTAAATATGGTTGGAGTCTAAACGCTGTTGCTATAACTTTCTCAATTACTAGTCTTTCCTTAGCGTTTTCAACTTTATTTGCGAGTAAATTGCAAGAAAAGTGGGGACTTCGAAAACTTATTATGATAGCTGGACTAGCATTAGGACTAGGATTAATACTTAGTTCACAAGCTTCCTCATTAATATTGCTTTATGTACTAGCAGGAGTTGTTGTAGGTTATGCAGATGGTACAGCATATATCACTTCATTATCCAATTTAATAAAGTGGTTTCCAAAGCGTAAAGGTTTAATTGCTGGTATTTCTGTCTCTGCATATGGTTCGGGTAGCTTAATTTTTAAATATATTAACGCACAGTTAATTGAATCAGTTGGTGTATCACAAGCGTTTATATACTGGGGTTTAATTGTTACAGCTATGATTGTCCTTGGCGCTTGTTTAATCCATCAAGCTGCAGATCAAGGAGCAGTTCATGAAACAAAAACTCAGGAATATACAACGAAAGAAATGTTAGGCACAAAACAAGTATACTTATTATTTATTATGTTATTTACATCATGTATGAGTGGCTTATACTTAATTGGTATGGTAAAAGACATTGGTGTTCAACTTGTAGGGCTTAGCGCAGCGACAGCAGCTAATGCGGTGGCTATGGTTGCAATCTTCAATACATTAGGTCGTATTATTTTAGGACCGTTATCAGATAAAATCGGTCGTTTAAAAATCGTTACTGGTACATTTGTTGCTATGGCAGCTTCAGTCTTGGTTTTAAGTTTCGTAGATTTAAATTATGGTATCTACTTCGTATGTGTAGCAAGTGTAGCGTTTTGCTTTGGTGGAAATATCACTATTTTCCCAGCTATCGTTGGTGATTTCTACGGTATGAAAAACCATAGTAAAAACTACGGAATTGTGTATCAAGGATTTGGATTTGGAGCGCTCGCTGGTTCCTTTATCGGTGCAGTTCTAGGTGGATTCAAACCAACTTTTATGGTGATCGGCGTATTATGTGTCGTATCATTTATTATCGCACTTTTAATCCAAGTGCCTAAGCAGAAAAAAGAAAAAGAAGAAGAGTATCGCAGTGTAGCGTAAGTATATAAATCTTCTTTAACACTATGTTTACTAAAAAGCACCCTATTTAATAGGGTGCTTTTTTATGAATTACAACATGTGGAATTTTCTAGAGGCAAAAAAATGAGTAAAGTATCCGTTTGGATTATATTGGAATATCATAAATTGATATATTATATTCGAAATACTTATTAAATCTTAAATTATAAACACGACATGCATCGGTAATTGCAAGATATACTTTCTCGATATTTTCAGAAAAATGTTGAGAAAATATATACTTGAGTTTTTGGTAAGGCTTTGTAAATGAAGGTATCTACAGTTTATCTTCTTCAATTTTAAAAAGAGGAGTACGAATTAAATTTTTTAATGTAAGTACTTATTAATGCTTTTAGATGTAATTGTATTGAGAAGTACTAAAAAAATTTATCTGAAAAATAAAAATAGGTTGACAAGTTTATTGAGAAAGATTATCATTTCGATGTAAGAATATTAAATGAAAAACATTATCAATGAATAATATTTTGATGAAAAGTACACTTGACCAATTAGTTTAGTAAGTGTATTATTTTTTACATTGATAGTGATAATCGTTATCAATATAGCTATTTGTTTAATTAGATTAATTTTCAAATGAAAGGATAGAGGAAATGAACTTAGGGGAATTTGATGGAAAAACGGTTTTAGTAACAGGTGCAGCTCAAGGTATAGGCAGTGTTGTTGCCAAAATGTTTTTAGAAAGAGGAGCTACAGTTATTGCGGTTGATCAAAATGAAGAGGGGTTAAACGTACTCTTAAATGAAAATGAATTTAATGAAACACGTATGAAAACATTTCATTTAGATGTGAGTGATAGTACCGCTGTTGAAGATATGGTAAACGGTATTGAAAATGATATAGCACCAATAGATATATTAATAAATGTTGCAGGGGTATTACGTATGGGACCAATTCACTCTTTAAGTGATGAAGATTGGAATAAAACCTTCTCTGTAAATTCTACAGGAGTTTTCTATATGTCTCGAGCAGTAAGTAAACATATGATGCAAAGAAAGTCAGGGGCAATTGTTACAGTTGGTTCAAATGCGGCAAATACTCCGAGAATGGAAATGGCTGCGTACGCTGCATCAAAAGCCGCAACGACAATGTTTATGAAGTGTTTAGGATTAGAGCTTGCAGCATACAATATTCGCTGCAACTTAGTTTCTCCTGGTTCTACTGAAACTGAAATGCAAAGATTACTATGGGCTGATGAGAATGGAGCTGAAAATATAATTGCTGGTTCTCAAAATACATATAGACTCGGTATTCCGTTACAAAAAATTGCACAACCTTCAGAAATTGCTGAAGCAGTATTGTTTTTAGCTTCTGATAAAGCAAGTCATATTACAATGCACAATTTATGTGTCGATGGCGGAGCTACATTAGGAGCTTAATAAAAAATTCAGGAGGTTATTATACTATGAATGAACTTACAGCCGTAAAGGAACTGTCAGAAGAACTTTTAGAAGATTATAAGACAGAATCTTCATTCTTTTTCGCTTCACCAACTCGAACAATATTAGCAGAAGGAGAGTTTACTACAGTAAAACATCGTGAAATTGAAAGCTTTCCAGAACTTGTACAAGCGGTATTAAGTAATGCAAAACAAGCTGGAAATCCGAATCCTATCGTTGTTGGTGCTTTGCCTTTTGATCGTAGAAAAGAAGTTCAACTTATCGTATCAGAACATAGTAGAATTACTGAGCGTTTACAGTTAGAGACAACAAATGAGATAAAACGAAATGAGAAACTAACATTTGAAATGACACCGGTTCCAGCTCCTGAAGTTTATATGGATGGTGTGAAGCAAGGAATAGCAAAAATTCAGGATGGAGATTTAAGGAAAATCGTTCTATCTAGATCGTTGGATGTTAAGTTTTCCGAGAAAATTGATCAACAAAAACTACTTCGCGAATTAGCAGAGCATAATAAGCACGGTTATACATTTGCTGTGAATTTACCGAAAGATGAAAACGAGAACAATAAGACGTTAATTGGAGCAAGCCCTGAATTGCTTGTTTCACGTAGTGGTATGCAAGTAATTTCAAATCCGTTGGCTGGCTCAAGACCACGAAGTGAGGATCCAGTAGAAGATAAAAGAAGAGCAGAAGAATTACTTTCTTCTCCAAAAGATTTACATGAACATGCGGTAGTAGTTGAAGCGGTTGCTGCTGCGCTTCGTCCGTACTGTCATACATTGTATGTGCCAGAAAAACCATCAGTTATTCATAGTGAAGCAATGTGGCATTTGTCTACAGAAGTGAAAGGTGAACTTAAGGATCCAAATACTTCTTCTTTACAATTAGCAATTGCTCTTCATCCTACGCCAGCAGTTTGCGGAACTCCAATGGAAGAAGCAAGAGAGGCTATTCAAAAAATTGAGCCATTTGACCGTGAATTCTTTACAGGAATGTTAGGGTGGAGCGATCTAAATGGAGATGGCGAATGGATTGTTACAATTCGTTGTGCTGAAGTGCAAGAGAATACACTTCGCTTATATGCAGGTGCTGGAGTTGTTGCTGAATCAAAGCCAGAAGATGAGTTAGCAGAAACATCAGCTAAGTTCCAAACAATGTTGAAGGCTTTAGGGTTAAGAGATAATTCGCTGAATGAAAAATAGGGGGAAGAAAGAATGTTAATAGGTTATACGGAATGGCCAAAAGAATTTGCCAATCGCTATCGAGAAGAAGGGTGTTGGCTTGGAGAAACATTTGGTTCGATGTTAAAAGAACGCGCTGAAAAACATGGAGATCAAATTGCGATTGTAAGTGGTAATTCACAAATAACCTATAGTGAACTTGATAAACAGGTAGATCGCTTAGCTTCAGGTTTACTGAATTTAGGAATAAAGAAAGAGAATCGAGTTGTAATCCAGTTACCTAATATTATAGAGTTTTTCGAAATATGCTTTGCACTATTTCGAATTGGAGCGCTTCCTGTTTTTGCACTACCTTCACATCGAAGCAGTGAAATTAGTTATTTTTGTGAGTTTGGTGAGGCGAGTGCTTACGTTATTTCAGACAAGGCTCTCGGCTTTGATTACCGAAAACTAGCAAGAGAAGTAAAAGAAAAAGTGCCTACTTTACAACATGTAATCGTAGTAGGGGAAGAGGAAGAGTTTGTGAGTATAAATGAACTTTACATGAATCCCGTTCCGTTACCAGAAGTTCAGCCAAGTGATGTTGCGTTTCTCCAATTATCAGGAGGGACGACAGGACTTTCTAAATTAATTCCTAGAACACATGATGACTATATTTATAGTTTACGTATTAGCGCTGACATTTGTAATTTAAATGCAGAAAGCGTCTATATGGCAGTTCTTCCAGTAGCACACAATTACCCGATGAGTTCTCCAGGAACATTTGGAACTTTCTATGCGGCTGGAAAAGTAGTATTGGCAACTGGAGGTAGTCCAGATGAGTCATTTGCTCTTATAGAAAAAGAAAAAGTTACGATTACAGCGCTCGTTCCACCATTAGCAATGATTTGGCTTGATGCGGTATCTTCTCGTAACGACGATTTATCGAGCTTGCAAGTTATTCAAGTAGGCGGTGCGAAATTTAGTGCCGAAGTTGCGAAGCGTATACGCCCTACATTTGGATGTACGTTACAGCAAGTGTTCGGTATGGCAGAAGGGTTAGTAAATTACACAAGATTAAATGATCCTGAAGAAATCATTATTCATACACAAGGTAGACCGATGTCTACATTCGATGAAGTAAGGGTTGTTGATGAAAATGATAACGATGTAAAGCTCGGTGAAGTAGGAAGTTTATTAACAAGAGGGCCATATACAATTCGTGGCTATTATAAAGCGGAAGAGCATAATGCAAGATCATTTACAAAGGATGGATTTTATCGTACAGGAGATCTTGTGAAAGTAAATGAACAAGGTTACATCATTGTAGAAGGCAGAGATAAAGATCAAATTAATCGTGGCGGTGAGAAGGTTGCTGCGGAAGAGGTTGAAAATCATCTATTAGCGCATGATGCAGTACATGATGTAGCAATTGTATCTATGCCTGACGATTATTTAGGAGAACGTACTTGCGCTTTTGTTATAGCTCGCGGACAATCTCCAACTGTAAGTGAATTAAAAACGTTTTTAAGAGCACGTGGTATAGCGGCTTATAAGATTCCAGATCGAATTGAATTTATTGAATCATTCCCGCAAACAGGTGTTGGAAAAGTAAGCAAAAAAGAATTACGTAAAGCCATTGCTGAAAAACTTATTACAGTAAAACGATAAAAAACTATTAAAATTTGGAAGGAAGTGATTAGATGGCTATCCCATCTATTTCAGTATATAAAATGCCAATTGAATCAGAACTACCAAAAAATAAAGTGAATTGGACGCCAAATCCGAAACGTGCGGTTCTTCTAATCCATGACATGCAAGAATACTTTCTTGATGCATATAGCGATACAGAATCGCCAAAAGTAGAACTAATTTCAAATATTAAGGTGATAAGAGAAAGATGTAAGGAACTAGGTATACCAGTTGTTTATACAGCACAACCTGGTGGACAAACGTTGGAACAACGAGGGTTATTACAAGACTTTTGGGGTGACGGTATTCCTGCTGGGCCAGATAAAAAGAAAATTGTCGATGAACTTACTCCAGATGAGGATGATATATTCCTAACAAAATGGAGATATAGTGCATTTAAAAAGACGAATCTATTAGAAATTTTAAATGCACAGGGAAGAGATCAACTTATTATTTGCGGTATTTATGCGCATATTGGCTGCCTTTTAACAGCTTGTGAAGCTTTTATGGATGGTATCCAGCCATTTTTTGTAGCAGATGCAGTTGCTGATTTTTCACTAGAGCATCATAAACAAGCATTGGAGTATGCATCTAATAGATGTGCAGTAACGACATCAACAAACTTACTATTAAAAGATTTACAAAGTGTAAAAGGCGATGACAGTGAAGGAATCACTTTACAGGAAGTACATGAACTAGTTGCACAACTACTCCGTGAGCCAGTAGAGAGTATTGAAGTTGATGAAGACTTATTAAATAGAGGACTTGATTCGGTCAGAATTATGAGTTTAGTAGAGAAATGGCGTCGCGAAGGGAAAGAAATCACTTTTGCAGATTTAGCAGAACGTCCAACTGTTGATGATTGGTACCGTTTACTATCTTCACAAGCAGCACAAGTGCTGTAACAAATAGACTACATAATAAAGGGGTAGTAAAGAATGCCTAACAGTCAAAAGATTCGTCATTCGTTATCATCTGCGCAGTTTGGTATGTGGTTTGCGCAGCAATTAGATCCGCTTAATCCGATTTATAATACTGGGGAATATATAGAAATAAACGGAAATATTAATCAAGAAATTTTCGAGTTAGCTGTACGTAAAGTGGTAAAAGAAGCAGAAGCACTTCATGTTCGTTTCGAAGAGGATGAAATTGGCCCATGGCAAGTTATTGAGGAATCGTCAAAGTTTCATATGCATTTTATTGACGTTCGTAAAGAGGAAAATCCTGAAGAAGCTGCTAAAGTATGGATGAAAAATGATTTATCTATGCCCGTGGATTTAACAGAGGATAAATTATTTACTGAAGTACTTATTCAAGTTGAAAATAATCGTTTCTTTTGGTATCAGCGCATCCATCACATTGTGATGGATGGCTATGGATTTTCACTTCTTAGCCAAAAGGTAGCGAATGAGTATACATCACTTATAGAAGAAACAAACAAGAATGAAAAGCCATTTGGTTTTCTTGCAAAAATTGTACAAGAAGATAATGAGTATCGTGAATCTAAACAATTTCAGGAAGATCGTACTTTTTGGCTAGAAAAGTTTGCAGATGAACCGGAAGTTATAAGTTTAGCAGAACGAGCGCCGAGAACATCAAATGGATTTTTACGAGAAACTGCTTATCTATCAAATGCTAGTACGAAAACTTTACTAGAAGATATTAATATTTCGTTAACGAGTTGGCCTGAATTTGTTGTAGCCGTAACAAGTATTTACATGCATAAATTAACAGGTGCAAATGATATTGTTTTAGGTTTACCGATGATGGGGCGTCTTGGTTCTGTATCTATTCATACACCAAGCATGGTAATGAATTTAGTTCCACTTCGTCTCACTGTAACTCCAAATATAACTCTTGCGGAATTAATACAGCAAGTTTCTAAAGAAATTCGAGACGTACGTCGTCATCATAAATACCGTCATGAGGAATTAAGAAGAGACTTAAAGCTACTAGGTGAAAATCAAAGGTTGTTTGGGCCGTTAGTGAATGTTATGCCTTTTGATTATGGGCTTAACTTTGCTGGAAATCGTGGTATTACACATAATTTATCAACAGGACCTGTTGATGATTTATCGATAAATGTATATAAACGTTTCGATGAAAATGAGTTAATGATTCATTTTGATGCGAATCCGGAAGTATATAACGGCGCGGAACTAGCATTGCATAAAGAAAGATTTATGAGTCTATTAGAATTAGTGATAAATAATTATCACAAAGACGAGCCGATTGGAAAAATAAACATTACTCTTCCCGAAGAAAATCATAAAGTTTTATTGGAATGGAATGAAACGAAGAAAGCTGAAGAGCTAATTAATCTACCTATATTATTTGAAAAACAAGTACAAAAAAATCCAAATAAAATAGCAGTTACTTGTAACGGGATAAAACTTACGTATAAAGAGCTAAATGAACGAGCGAATGAACTAGCACACTATTTATTAGAAGAAGGAATACGACCAAATCAGTTTGTTGCCTTAGCATTTCCAAGATCAATAGAAATGGTAGTTAGTATGTTAGCAGTTCTAAAGACGGGTGCAGCGTATTTGCCGATAGATCCAGAATACCCAGTTGAACGTATTAGTTATATAGTAAATGATGCAAAACCGGTGTATATCATAACACATTCATCTGTTTCATCCTCTTTAGTTATAGAAAATAATATTAAAAAAATCATATTAGATAGCGAAGAAACGAAAATAGTGTTAAAAACATATTCTCATATGAATATACCATTTAAAAATGATGAATCACTTTTAAACCCAGCGTATACAATTTATACTTCAGGATCCACTGGAAATCCAAAAGGTGTAATTGTTCCTATGAAAGGTTTAAGTAACTTCTTATTAGCCATGCAACATACGTTTTCATTAAATGAAAACGATCATTTATTAGCAGTTACAACGTTTGCGTTTGATATTTCTGCTCTAGAAATTTATTTACCTCTTATTAGTGGTGCAAGTATAACAATTGCACAAAAAGAGGTAATCCAAGAGCCTTCTGCGTTAACGACATTGTTACAAGAAGAAAGAGCGACAATTATGCAAGCTACACCGACGCTCTGGCAGGCGTTAATAACTGAATATCCAGAGAGGTTACAAAGGCTAAACGTACTCGTTGGCGGTGAAGCTCTTCCGGCACATTTAGCAAATAAATTAAAAGAATTAGGTTGCTCTATAACTAACTTATATGGACCAACTGAAACGACTATTTGGTCTACTTTCATGAACATTGATGACAGTGAAAATGGTATACCTCCTATTGGAAGACCAATTTGGAATACAGAGGTGTACGTTTTGGATGCAGGGTTACAGCCTGTTCCACCTGGAGTTATCGGTGAATTATATATTGCAGGAGAAGGACTTGCGAACGGATATTTAGGAAAACCAGCGTTAACGGCTGAACGGTTTGTTGCAAATCCTTATGGAGAACCAGGAGCACGTATGTATCGCACCGGTGATTTTGTGAAATGGCGTAACGATGGTGTGCTAGAGTACATTAGTCGTGCAGATCATCAAATTAAAATTCGTGGTTTCCGGATTGAATTAGCTGAAATTGAAACGGTTTTACAACAACATGAAAATATACAACAAGCAGTAGTAATGGTACGAGAAGATCGTCCAAATGATAAACGAATCATTGCGTATATCGTTGCCGAAGAGAAGGAAACGATACATCTTTCAGAAATTCGCTCTTATGTTTCAGAAAGTTTAGCGAATTATATGGTACCATCAGCATTTGTTGTGCTAGAAGAATTACCATTAACACCAAATGGTAAGGTTGATAGAAAGAAATTACCTGCTCCTGATTTTAATGGAATGAACAATGAGAGAGTTGCTAGAAATCCGAAAGAAGAAATACTATGTGATTTATTTGCAGAAGTACTTGGTGTTTCGCGAATTAGTATAGATGATAATTTCTTTGAAATGGGTGGCCATTCGCTTCTTGCATCTCGTTTAATGGCAAGAATTCGTGAAACGTTAAGTGTAGAATTAGGGATCGGAAAGCTATTTGAATCACCAACTGTTGCTGAATTAGCGAAACAATTAGATCGTGCAAAAAGCGCAAGACCAGCTATTAAGAAAGTAAGTAGACCAAATGAAGTTCCACTTTCATTTGCACAGCGCAGGTTATGGTTCTTAAATTGTTTAGAAGGTCCAAGTCCTACTTATAATATTCCGTTAGTCATTCGTATGTCTGGAAAATTGAATGAGGAAGCACTGCAAGGTGCCTTTTATGATGTAGTTGAGAAACACGAAACACTTAGAACGATTTTCCCGAATTCACTTGGCAGTTCATATCAAAGAATTCTAGAAATGGATAAATTGAATTTAAAAATGATTATAACAAATACATGTAAAGATGAATTAGAAAGTGTACTTTCAGAGGCGGTAAAATATAGCTTTAACCTTGATGTTGAGCCAGCAGTTCGTTTACAACTTTTTAAAGCGAGTGAAAATGAGCATGTATTACTAATTCTTTTACATCATATTGTAGGAGATGGCTGGTCATTACAACCGTTAACGAGAGACTTTACAGCGGCTTATAAAGCACGATGTCAAGGTGATAGTGTTCAACTAGAAACCCTTCCAGTTCAATACGCAGATTATTCACTCTGGCAACAACAGCTATTAGGTGATGAAACAAAACCAGACAGTATTATTTCAACACAATTAGATTTTTGGAAAGAAGAGTTAAAAGGTTTACCAGATCAAATGGAGTTACCTACAGATTACCAGCGCCCAATTGAAACTAGTTATCGCGGGGAAACAATTCATTTTCATTTAGATGAAGGTATGCATAGTAGGTTAGTGGAGCTTGGTCGTAAAAATGGAGTTAGTTTGTTTATGGTGTTGCAAGCGGGACTTAGTGCACTATTTACAAGATTAGGTGCTGGAACTGATATACCATTAGGTAGCCCGATTGCTGGAAGAAACGACGATGTACTCTCGGATATAGTCGGTTTATTTGTAAATACATTAGTGTTACGTACAAATACATCAGGAGATCCAAGCTTTAAAGAATTATTGGATAGAGTGAAGCAGGTAAACCTTGCAGCTTATGAAAATCAAGATGTTCCATTTGAACGACTTGTTGAAGTGTTAAACCCAGTACGAACTCGAAATAGTCATCCGCTGTTTCAAGTTATGTTAGCTTTCCAAAATACGCCAGAAGCAACGTTTGATGTACCGGATTTAGAAGCGAGCCTTGAAATTCAAAGTGTTGGTTCTGCAAAATTTGATTTAACATTTGAGATTAGTGAAAGTAATGGAGCTGATGGTACGCCAAATGGCTTACACGGATTGTTAGAGTTTAGTACCGATTTATATAAACGTGAAACGGTTCAAAAATTAATAGAACGATTCATTCTATTATTAGATGATGCAGAGAAACATCCGGATCAATCAATTGGTAGATTAGAAATATTAACTTTAGCAGAGCGAAATACAGTTTTAGAAAAGTGGAATGGTGGTTTTCAAATTGTACCTGAAATGACATTGCCACAATTATTTGAAAAGCAGGCTCATGTAAATCAAAATTCTATTGCTGTCGTCTTTGAAGATGAAAAGCTAACTTATGAAGAGTTAAATAGAAAAGCGAATAAAATAGCTCGTTTGTTAATAGCGAAAGGAATCGGTCCTGATCAACTCGTTGCTTTAGCGATGCCGAGATCTTTAAACATGGTTGTAAGCTTACTAGCTGTTCTTAAAGCTGGTGCGGGATACCTTCCGTTAGATCCGGATTATCCGTCAGATCGTATTTCATTTATGCTACGCGATGCGAAACCATCATGTGTTTTAACAAATTCAGATGTGGAAGTTGAATGTGATGAGGCACTACAGATTTTAGTTGATGATGTGAAAGTAATAGAAGAAATTGAGAAATATAGTGAAGATAATATTGATGAAATGGAGCGCATTAAGCCGTTATCTCCTTCACATATTGCTTATGTTATTTATACGTCAGGCTCAACAGGTAGACCGAAAGGCGTTATGATACCTCATCAAAATGTAGTAAGACTTTTAGGAGCAACTGATCATTGGTTCCAATTTGACGCAGACGATGTGTGGACGATGTTCCATTCATACGCTTTTGATTTCTCAGTTTGGGAAATTTGGGGACCTTTATTATATGGAGGGCGTCTAGTCGTAGTACCACATACTGTAAGTCGCTCGCCGAAAGAATTTTTACAACTGCTTGTTAAGGAAAAGGTGACTGTTTTAAACCAAACTCCATCAGCGTTCTATCAATTGATGCAAGCCGATCGTGAAAATGAAGAGATTGGTCAGAAATTATCTTTACGATATGTTGTGTTTGGAGGAGAAGCACTTGAACTAAGTCGATTAGAAGATTGGTATAGTCGTCATCCTCATAACTCACCGAAGCTTATTAATATGTACGGTATAACGGAGACGACGGTACATGTTAGTTATATTGAATTAGATGAGAGCATCGTCTCTTTACGAGCAAATAGTTTAATCGGGTGCAGTATACCGGATCTTAAAGTATACGTACTAGATAACTATTTACAACCGATGCCACCTGGAGTAGTTGGAGAAATGTATGTTGCAGGTGCAGGACTGGCTCGTGGATATTTAGGAAGAGCAGGATTAACTGCTGAACGTTTTATCGCAGATCCATTTGGGAAGCCAGGTA
The DNA here is from genome assembly GCF_003315125.1 of Bacillus sp. DB-2. Classification (NCBI taxonomy): domain Bacteria; kingdom Bacillati; phylum Bacillota; class Bacilli; order Caryophanales; family Bacillaceae; genus Bacillus; species Bacillus sp. DB-2. Next base: position 174,148 of record NZ_QNRN01000013.1, read on the forward strand.
CAAGAATGTATCGTACAGGGGACCTAGCGCGCTGGCGTCAAGATGGGACGTTAGATTATATAGGACGTGCAGATCATCAAATTAAAATTCGTGGATTCCGAATTGAATTAGGGGAAATAGAAGCGGTAATAATGAAACATCCTAAAGTTGAACAAGTAGCAGTTATTGTACGGGAAGATCAACCAGGGGATAAACGATTAGTTTCTTATATCGTCGCATCAAATAATGAAACGATTAATACGAATGAAATGCGTCAGCATGCAGGAGGTAGTTTACCAGATTACATGGTTCCGTACGCTTTTGTAGTAGTAAATGAGTTACCTTTAACTCCAAACGGTAAATTAGATAGAAAGGCATTGCCAGCTCCAGAATTTATTGCATCATCTTCTAGCCGCGGACCGAGAACACCGCAAGAAGAAATGTTATGCGACTTGTTTACAGAAGTTTTAAGTGTGTCTCAAATTGGAATTGATGACGGATTCTTTGATCTTGGTGGTCATTCACTTCTTGCAGTGCAGCTGATGAGCCGTATTAAAGAGGCACTTGGGGTTGAACTGAATATCGGAACTTTATTTGCAGCACCTACTGTTGCAGGTCTTGCTGAAAGACTTGAAATGGGGAATGGTCAAAGTGCACTTGATGTGTTGCTTCCATTACGAGCAAGCGGAGATCAATTACCACTATTTTGTGTACATCCAGCAGGTGGATTAAGTTGGTGCTATGCAGGACTTATGAAATCTTTAGGAACAGATTATCCAATCTATGGTGTACAAGCACGTGGTATCGCTGAAAATGAAGAACTTCCAAAAAGCTTAGAGGAGATGGCGGCGGATTATTTAAAACACGTTCGTGAAATACAGCCTCACGGACCATATCGTTTACTCGGATGGTCGCTTGGAGGAAATGTTGTTCATGCTATGGCGGCGCAACTTCAAAATGAAGGGGAAGAAGTAGAATTACTCGTTATGCTGGATTCGTATCCTGGTCACTTCTTACCGAATACGGAAGCACCTACTGAAGAAGAAGCGTTAATCGCATTACTTGCTTTAGGTGGATATGATCCAGATAACATGGATGGTAAACCACTTACTATGGAAAGTGCGGTTGCAATACTTCGCAAAGATGGAAGTGCATTAGCAAGTCTTGAGGAAGAGACTATTTTAAACTTGAAAGAGACATATGTGAATTCAGTAGGGTTGTTAGGGAAATATGTGCCAAAAGTTTATAACGGGGATATTTTATTCTTTAGATCTACTGTTATACCAGACTGGTTTGACCCTATTTCTCCAAATACGTGGCTAAATTATTTAGACGGGGAAATCGTGCAGCATGACATTGATTGTAGACATAAAGATTTATGTCAGCCAGGTCCACTTACAGAAATTGGACAAGTGCTAGCGAAATATTTGCAGAATAAGAAAGGGGTAAGTAAAGTATGACGAATCCATTTGAAAATGATAATTACACATATAAAGTATTAATGAATGAGGAGGGCCAGTATTCTCTCTGGCCTGCCTTTCTCGATGTACCAATTGGATGGAATGTCGTACATGAAGAAGCTAGCAGACAAGTTTGCTTAGACTACGTTGAAGTTAACTGGAATGATTTAGAGCCAAAAAAAAATCAAATTAGCGAAAAAATATTAGTAGGAAAACAATAATGAAAGTAAAAATAAATCCAAAAGTAGTTGTAAGCATCGTTTATATAACAGCGATGTTTATGGCTGCGATGGATGCAACGATTGTGAATGTAGCACTGCAAACGATAAGTAAAGAACTACAAGTACCCCCATCTGCAATGGGGACAGTAAATGTTGGGTATTTAGTTAGCTTAGCTGTTTTTCTTCCGATTTCTGGTTGGTTAGGCGATCGTTTTGGTACGAAAAAAGTATTTTTAACTGCCCTTTTCGTTTTTACAATTGCATCTGCATTATGTGGAATTGCGAATGATATTACTTCATTAAACATTTTTCGTATCATTCAAGGTGCTGGTGGCGGGCTTTTAACACCAGTCGGGATGGCGATGTTATTCCGAACATTTTCACCAGAGGAAAGACCAAAAATTTCTCGATTTATTGTACTTCCAATTGCTGTAGCACCAGCGATCGGACCAATTATTGGTGGTTTCTTTGTAGATCAAATGTCTTGGCGCTGGGCATTTTATATTAATCTGCCGTTTGGTATCATTGCGTTGCTCTTTGGACTTCTATTTTTAGCAGAGCATATTGAAAAATCGGCTGGTCGTTTTGATTCTCTCGGTTTTGTTCTTTCAGCACCAGGTTTTGCGATGCTCATCTATGCACTCAGTCAAGGCCCGTCAAAAGGTTGGGTTTCTCCAGAAATAATAAGTACTGGGATAGCTGGGATTGTGCTCATTACATTGTTTATTATTGTAGAACTGAAAGTGAAGCAACCGATGTTAGATTTACGCTTATTAAAAGAACCGGTCTTTAGAAAAATGAGTCTTATTTCGTTGTTTTCATCAGCTGGTTTACTAGGAATGTTATTTATTTTTCCGCTTATGTATCAAAATGTAATAGGAGTTTCCGCGCTGGAATCCGGTCTTACGACATTCCCAGAGGCGATTGGATTAATGATTTCTTCACAGATTGTGCCATGGTCATATAAGAAATTAGGAGCTCGAAAGGTAATCTCTATTGGATTAGTAAGTACGGCGGTTATCTTTATTTTATTAAGTTTTGTAAATCATGATACGAATCCATGGCAAATTCGGGCACTATTGTTTGGCATTGGTATTTTCTTAGGTCAATCTGTCGGTGCGGTTCAATTTTCTGCTTTTAACAATATTGCACCACCTTCTATGGGGAGAGCAACTACTATATTCAATGTGCAAAACCGATTAGGATCTGCAATAGGAGTTGCTATTTTAGCTAGTATACTATCTGGTTTTGGAAGTAATAGCGTACAGAATAATGCACAGTCAGATTTCTTACCATATCAAGCTGCATTAATTGGATCAGCAATATTTTTACTCATAGCATTACTATTTTCTTTACGTATTTCCGATAAAGAGGTAATGTCAAAGAAGAATAAAAAGCCGTTATCTGTATTACAAAAAGAGAAAGAAGTTGTAAATGAATGAGTTGTAGCATGCTAATACTCTTTTAAAATAAAGTGATATTGGCATTTAAAAGGAGAGAGTTTACATGATAGAGAGTAAAGTTGTAGATTCTGTACCCACTCTTAATGAGAATAGTTGTCAAATATGGTGGGCAAGAATTTCAGATTTACAATCATCGCATTACAATTTACTAAATGATGTAGAGCGAGAGAAAGCAAATTCATATCATCATTCGGCAGACCGTGCGCGTTTTATAATAGGTTGCGTAATTAGTAGATTAGTACTTGGAAAGGTACTTTCTATGTCGCCAGTTCAAGTGCCAATTGATCGAATGTGCCCAGTATGTAAATTACAACATGGCAGACCACAGTTACCAGAAGGTATGCCGCAAATATCAGTCTCACATTCGGGTGAGTGGGTTGTTGTTGCATTTACTAAATCTGCACCTGTTGGTGTTGATGTTGAGCAAATGAATCCAAATGTAGATGTTATGAAAATGGCAGAGGGCGTATTAACAGACATTGAAATAGCACAAGTTATGAAATTACCTGATGAGCAGCGACTAGAAGGGTTTTTAACATATTGGACTCGAAAAGAAGCAGTGCTGAAAGCGACAGGTGAAGGACTATTGATTCCACCAGTAAAAATTACAGTATCAGCTCCAAATGACCCTCCAAAATTGTTGATTTTTAAAGATAGACAAGAGTTAGCAGAAAATACAATGATGGAAGATGTAAGACCTAGTTTAGATTATATGGCTTCCATTGCAATATTCAGTAAAGAAGTGATTGAAATCACGCAGTTAGACGCGGGATTGCTATTAAATCATCGTTAATTTTTAATAAAATTTCTTATAGAAGAGGTGTTCCTCATGTTAGTAGCGGAAAATAGAAAAACTGAATTAACTTATAATGTACAGGCAATTAAAGATATGTTGTTTTCTAGAAATACGTCATCTATTCTAGCTTTAGAAAAACTTGTAAAAGATACAGTTCAGTTTGATGTACTTGAACAGGAAGCGCTTAATAGACAATACATTCCGAAAGAAGCAAAGAATTTCTTTGATAAAAACGGAACATTTCTTTATCGCGTATCTAATGTTAGTTATAAAGGTAAGGTGTTATCTGAAAATCTAATTTTTGCGGACACTTCGTTTTTACCGGATACAATAAAGAGTGAATTAGAGAGTGGAAATATTCCTGTTGAAAACCTTATAGAAAAGATGGAAGTAAGAAGAAACGTATTATATGAAGGATATCAGCCATCTGGAAATATTATCGAATTGTTTGATGGATGTTCTGTTGCGGCGAATGTTTATCCAACTAGAAAATATCAAATTGTAAGTAACTGCAAATGTGTATTTTATATTTGTGAAGTGTATCATGCAGAGAATATAAAGGAACTGCTTAAATAAGAAATAAACAATAAACAATAAACCAGCCTATAAAATGGCTGGTTTATTGTTTATTTAACAGCTTCTTTTAATTCTTTTCCTGCTTTAAATGCTGGAACTTTACCAGCAGCAATCTGAATTTCTTCTCCAGTTTGCGGATTACGCCCTGTACGAGCAGATCTTTCACGCACTTCAAAAGTTCCAAAGCCGATTAGTTGCACTTTATCGCCAGATTGTAATGCATTAGCAATTGTGTCAAATACGGATTGTACAGCTGCAGAAGCATCCTTTTGAGAAATATCAGCTGATTGTGCTACATTTTTAACTAATTCTGTTTTGTTCATGTTTTCACCTCATAAAAAATTTTTTTAGAATGAATGTTTTAGTATAATGGTTAGTAAAGATAAAGCTAACTTTGTGATTAGAAAGAATGCTGTATATTTATGTTAATTTCGTTGAAAGAAACTGAATCCCTGCTAATAATTAGGGATTAATTAAGAATTGATGCATACAACAAGCTGTAATATGAGGATGAGGGGGAATATACGGATGATTTTTCGTGAAAAGAATGAGAAAGAAAGTATATTAATTCGTCAACATGATCATGGTTTTTTAGCTGGTGAAATTGCAAGACATATAATAGAAGATTTTTTTGAAGATAAAATATACTTAAAAGAGACAATTGATGCTATATATGAGCATGATAGAGGATGGATAGAGCTTGATAAAGTACCAATTTTGAATGATACTAAAAATATTCCATATACATTTATGGATTGTCCAAGTTCATTACGCTTTGTTTTTTATACGATTGGTTTGAATGCAATTGAAGAGTCAAATCCATACGGGGCGCTACTTTGTAGTAAGCACTTTTTATCATTTCCATTAAATGAGGAAGATGAAGAGATGATGTCTTTTTATAAACATGAATTGGAACGACAAAAAAGAATTTTGAAAACGTTAACAAAAGAACAATATGCGATGTTTGATAAACATTATAGATTATTAAAGTTTTGTGATGAACTTTCTTTATATGTATGTATGAATAAACCTGGTGTAAAAAAGAAAGATGAAATTGATTTATTTAAAGAGGGTTTTGAAGGAACAGAAATGTTTAATAGTAAGGGGGAGAAGCCTATTCAAGCTGAATGGGTGGATGAAGAAACAATTCAAATAACATCGTTTCCATTTAAAACGGAATTTCATACGTATGTAAAATATAAAACTATAAATAAACATGAAGTTAAAGAAAAAGGGATTGTAAAAGCTGATAGAGAATCGGAAATGAAGAAGCAAAACATTCGTTTCATACAATAAAGAAAATTTTTCAAACATAAGAAATCTAAAATTAAAACCCATACATTTTGAACAATTTCTTTTTTTAAATGTATGGGTTTATTCTATATAAAATCAATATTTATAGTGGAATTTAAACTGAAGTTATTGTAAACACAAATTAACTTGCCTGTTTTTTATGACTTTCTTTCAATTTCTCTGCTTGTAAAAACCGATTTGTTTCAGCGACAACTACACTACTTAACCCAATAAGACCAATTAAGTTTGGAATCGCCATAAGTCCATTCGCAATATCGGCAAATGTCCATACAACACCTAATTTTAAATTAGCGCCAATAGCAATCATAACGATAAAGATTGCTTTATAATATCGTACAGCACCTTGTCCGAATAAATAAGCTACACACTTCTCTCCGTAATACGACCAACCTAAAATAGTAGAGTAGGCGAATAATATAATGGCGATACCGAGAATCATACTACCAGCAGTACCGAATACGGATTGGAATGCTAATGTTGTAGCTTCAACACCAGTTTTACCTGATTTCCATGCGCCTGTAGTAATTAATACTAGCCCCGTAATTGTACATACAATAAATGTATCTAGAAAAGTACCAGTCATAGAAACTAAAGCTTGTTTTGCAGGTGAATCTGTTTTGGCAGCAGCCGCAGCAATAGGAGCACTTCCTAAACCAGCCTCGTTAGCAAATACACCACGTGCCATTCCGATTTGAATTGCAGATGCAACTGTTGCTCCGATAAAACCACCAGCAGCTGCAGTACCTTGAAATGCACCAGAAAAAATAAGTGAAAATGCTTCTGGAATTTGATCAAAGTGATAGAAAATAATAATAAGGCCAGCGATTATATAAAAGAATGCTTTAATAGGAACGATATATCCAGTAACTCTACCAATCTTTTTTACACCGCCCAAAATAACGATGGCGATTAAGAATGACATGAGTATACCAGTTAATGCGGGAGGGAAAGCAAAATTGATTCGCATTGCCTCTGCAACTGAATTAGATTGAACCATATTACCGATACCGAAAGAAGCAGCTGTGCCGAATATAGCGAATAAAACAGCCAGCCATTTTTTCCCTAAACCACGTTCTAAATAATACATTGGTCCACCGGAGTATTCACCATTTTCATTACTAACACGGTATTTCACCGCAAGGATTGCTTCGGCATACTTTGTTGCCATTCCAAATAAAGCAGTAATCCACATCCAAAAGATTGCGCCGGGTCCACCGATTGTCACAGCAGTTGCGACACCTGCTATATTTCCCATACCAATCGTTGCAGCCATAGCTGTCATCAGTGCTTGGAAGTGACTAATATCTCCAGAAGATGATGTATCCTCTGATTTTTTAAAAGCTAGTTTGTGAGCGTATATTAGTTTACTAAATTGTAAACCTTTTAAGCGCACTGTGAGAATGATACCAGTTCCAACAAGTAGCAACAAAGTTGGTAACCCCCACACATATTGATTAATTTGTTCTAATACTTTACTTACTGTTTCCATCTGTATTCTCCTTTTTTAGAAAAAATAAAAACCACTTCAAGGAAATGAAATGGTCTCTGGAGAAACAAGGGATAGAAAAATAAACCGATACAAATCGGCATTTTCTTTCGCTTGTCTCTGTCCTTTTACCTGAGAGATTATCCGCTAGATTAGCGGATTTGCTCCTTCGGTGCTCGTTTTCCTCCGCGCTATATTAAGCGAGAGGGAGTCTCTCCAGAGATTCGTCCCCATGCAGTTCTACTTGTAAACAAGACCTGAGAGTTTCAAAGTTGGTTCAGCAACTTTTTGCCCCGTCGGTAGATCAATAGACCTTCTCCTGAATGGTTCATCCGAATTATAAAATTAAAAACTTAAACGCATTGATTGTGTATAGAATCAATAAAAAACATTATAGAGATACAATTAGTGAAATGCAATCATTTTTTATTTTGAAATAGTAAATGAGTTAAGAGTGAGATGTAATCTGTATAGGATTATACCCCCTTTAAATTCCGAATTATTTGAAATAAAATCAATTTGGTGGTTTGATAGATTTAGAGTGACTAAAAATGGTTATTTGTGTATGGAGTATAACAGCAGATATAATTTGTTTACATAATTTTATTATGTAAACAAATTATTACAAGAGGGAAATGGGTCTTATCATAAGGGGGAGTAGAAATGCTATTAAAAACAATATTTTGCAAGGTGGAAGAAGAGAAAAGGGAATTGTTTTCTGATGCGCAAGAAAAATGGCGTGATTTACAGTATTTAGACGGATTCTATGGACAATTTGGTGGGTGGAATGAAGGGGAAGCGTGTGTATATACTTTATGGGAAGATCGAAATGCATATCAATCATTCATGAATGATGCTCATGATACAATTTTTTTAAATAGTAATCAAGAAGGCACATATATTTCCTGTAATATTGAAATGTTTCAAACGTTGTATGATATAACAGAAACTCCTTTGAAAGACGTAATTGCACAAGGGTCATTTGTAAGAGTTGCAATTTGCGATGTGAAAGAAGGAAAAGAAAAGAATTTTTTACATACGCAAGAAACAATTTGGAATAAAGGAATGGAAAATGCAAAAGGGATATTAGGTGGAGTTGTAGGGAAGTCTTTAAAGAATGAAAATCGTTACATAGTATTAGCTTATTGGCAAGATGAAATAGTACATGGACGTTATATGAAAGAAATTTTCCCAGAGTTATATCAGTTGGCAAATGTAAATGAGTATGTCGAAAATATAAATGGAAAGAAAGTTATTCGGAAGGAAGAATGGTCTGTTGCCGCTTCTAAATAAAGTTAGAACTTATTAAAGTAGCTAGTTTCGAAAAAAATGATACAGAACATTAGTTCTTGTATAATTACTTTGTACAAGAATAAGAGGGGAGATATTTAAATGAGTAGAGTTTTAAGATTTGAATTGCAAGTCCCAAACCCTGAAGAAGCTATTCAATTTTATACAAATAGTTTTGGATGGAAGTTTGAAAAAATGCCTGGGACACATGAATATTGGTTCATAATTACAGGTGAGAGTGATAGACCCGGTATCGATGGTGGATTAATGAAATCCCCTGATGGTGCTACTAGGACGACTAATTCTATTGAAGTATCTTCAGTTGATGAGTACATAAATAAAGTTATTGAAAATGGTGGACAAGTAGTTGTACCTAAAACTGCTATTCCTAATATGGGCTACTTTGCTTATTGTATAGATAATCAAGGGCTTCTTTTTGGAGTATGTGAAGAAAATATTGAAGCGTAAAAAATTAGGGAGTTCGAGATTATTTTGTTTGTTGAACGATGTTTTCTATCAAAGATTATAATTATTGAACACTTTTGTATAAAAACTAGTATTATTTTAGCTGAAGAAGGATCCATTTTGAATATTTTCAAAAGGATTCTTTTTGCTTTTCACATATTGTGAGTTATTTAGGCATTATTAATCAAACTTATATCGGTATATTATCTATGAAAAAAGTAAATAAATGATGTTATATTCAAGGGTTAATCTATTGACTGCTAAACAGTTTGAGGTGAAAAGGAAAAGAGGACCACTTATTTTCTTGTAAACATGTAATTAAGTGAAGACGTCATATACCCTTTCATGTTAATATATTTAAGTTATAATAGGAGGCTTACCCTTTTGTATTGTACGGTAGAAGCAGTGTGAGCTTGAAATTTTTTATGAAAAGGATGTGCCTAACTTGCGTATCAATAAATTTATTAGTGAAGCTGGAAAAGCGTCTCGACGTGGAGCAGATAAGTTAATTAACGAGAGAAAAGTAATTATTAACGGTAAGGTTGCAAAAATTGGTGACCAAGTAAATCCAGGTGATGACGTACGAGTAAATGGAGAGCAACTTCGTATTGCTCGAGACCATGTGTATATCGCTTTAAATAAACCAGTAGGTATTACATGTACAAGTGAAAAAGCCGTAAAAGGTAACATTATCGATTTAGTGAATCATCCTTTACGAATTAATCACATCGGACGTCTCGACAAAGACTCAGACGGTTTAATTTTGTTAACGAATGATGGCGATATCGTTAATGAGATTTTACGTGCTGAAAACAAACATGAGAAAGAATATATCGTTTCAGTAGATAAGCCGATTACACCGGAGTTTTTAGAGAAAATGGCAGCAGGTGTTAAAATTTTAGATACAAAAACGCTTCCTTGTGAGATTACACAGTTATCAAAATATGAGTTTGAAATTATTTTAACACAGGGGCTAAATCGTCAAATTCGTCGTATGTGTGAAGCTCTAGGTTATCAAGTATATACGTTAAAACGTACGAGAATTATGAATATTGAATTGAATAATTTACCGGTTGGACAGTGGAGAGATTTATCGAAAAAAGAGAAAAAACGCCTATTTTCAGACTTAAATTACGAACCACAAGATTGGTAAAAAAGAGAAGGGGAAACCAAAAATGTTTTTGGTTTCTTTTTTTTGAATAAAAAATATATTTTTAACACTTGTAAAAATAAAATGAATAGGATATATTAAATAACAATAAATGGATTTTTTACAAAAGCAAAGAAAAGGACACGAGTTATTTTAAACGGTTATACAGAGAAGGAAGAAAAGCTGAGAACTTCCTAACGCAGAAAAATAACTTACCACCTTAGAGCTGCACTGGGGAAATCAAGTATCTAGTGCCGTGTAAGCGACGTTACCCGCAAAAGAAGCCATTATGTTTTTTGTGATGGGAATCTGGGTGGAACCACGAATATAAGCATATTCGTCCCTATTTACTAGGGATGAATATGCTTTTTTATATTTAATTTCATAATAAGCGAAGAAAAGGACACGAGTTATTTTAAACGGTTATACAGAGAAGGAAGGAAAGCTGAGAACTTCCTAACGCAGAAAAATAACTTACCACCTTAGAGCTGCACTGGGGAAATGAAGTATCTAGTGCCGTGTAAACGACGTTACCGTAAAAGAAGCCATTGCATGTTTGCGATGGGAATCTGGGTGGAACCACGGGTAAAAGCACACTCGTCCCTATTTTAGGGATGAGTGTGCTTTTTATTATGAAATGGAGAGATGAAAAATGAAAGAACAGATGATTGAAATTAAATTTCCAGATGGTAGCGTTAAAGAATTTGTGAAAGGTATTACTTTGGAAGAAATTGCTGGTTCGATTAGCAGTAGTTTAAAAAAGAAAGCAGTCGCAGGAAAAGTTAATGAGCAGTCTTTTGATTTACGACGAAACATTGAAGAAAGTGCGAAAGTAGAAATCATTACTATGGATTCAGATGAAGGGGTAAAAATTGCAAGACACTCTGCGGCACATATATTAGCGCAAGCTGTGAAAAGAATTTATGGTGATGTGAAGCTTGGAGTAGGGCCAGTTATTGAAAATGGATTTTATTATGATATGGATCTTGCAAGTAGTGTAAATGTTGAAGATTTACCGGAAATCGAAAAAGAAATGAAAAATATTATAAATGAAAATGTAAAGATAGAACGAGTTGAAATCTCTCGAGAAGAAGCAAAAAAACTGTTTCAAGAAATGAATGATAGTTTGAAATTAGAGCTTTTAGAAGCAATTCCTAATGATGAGAGTGTAACACTTTATAAACAAGGTGAATTTGTAGATTTATGTAGAGGACCACATTTGCCATCTACTGGTTATTTGAAAGCATTTCAATTAACTCATGTTTCTGGTGCATATTGGCGAGGCGATAGTAACAATCAAGTGCTTCAGCGTATATACGGTGTTGCATTTGCTTCACAAAAAGAATTAGAAAATTATTTGCATTTTGTTGAAGAGGCTGCAAAGAGAAATCATCGGAAATTAGGTAGTGAACTTGAATTGTTTATGTTTTCGGAAGAGGCTCCGGGAATGCCCTTTTACTTGCCAAAAGGACAGATTATTCGCAATGAATTAGAAGCATTTTTAAGAGAAATTCAAAATGAGTACAATTATCAAGAAGTGCGTACTCCATTTATGATGAATCAAGAATTATGGGAGAAGTCAGGACACTGGGGACATTACAAAGACAATATGTATTTCTCAGAAGTAGATCATAAAAGTTTTGCGTTAAAACCGATGAATTGTCCAGGCCATATGCTTATGTTTAAAAATAAATTACATTCTTATCGTGAGTTACCGATTCGTATGTGTGAGTTCGGTCAAGTGCATCGACATGAATTTAGTGGCGCTTTAAACGGATTATTAAGAGTTCGTACTTTCTGCCAAGATGATGCTCATTTATTTGTAACTCCAGAACAAATTGAAGATGAAATTAAATCAGTAATGGCGCAAATTGATTACGTGTATAACACTTTTGGATTCCAGTATGAAGTAGAGCTTTCTACTCGTCCAGAAGATTCAATGGGTGATGATAAATTGTGGGAGCAAGCAGAAGCGGCATTAGAAAATGTATTACATTCATTGAATTATAAATATAGACTAAATGAAGGTGACGGCGCATTTTATGGACCGAAAATTGATTTCCATATTAAAGATGCTTTAAATAGAAGTCATCAGTGCGGAACAATCCAGCTCGATTTCCAAATGCCAGAGAAATTCGATTTAAATTATATAGATGAGAAGAATGAAAAGAGAAGACCAGTTGTCATTCACAGGGCAGTTTTAGGCTCGTTAGACCGATTCTTAGCGATATTAATTGAGCACTTTGGAGGCGCGTTCCCAGCGTGGGTGGCACCAGTTCAAGTGAAAGTAATTCCAGTTTCAAATGCAGTGCATGTACAATACGCAGATGAGGTTGCAGACAAATTAGCACAAGCTGGAATTCGGGTTGAACGAGATATGCGAGATGAAAAGTTAGGATATAAAATAAGAGAAGCGCAAATGCAAAAAGTACCGTATGTTCTTGTTGTTGGTGATAAGGAAATGGAAAGCGAATCTATAAATGTACGTAAATATGGAGAAGAGAAGTCAGAAGTTGTTGCGCTAGATGTATTTGTGGCAAATATTGAAGAGGAAATTAAAAATAGAAAATATTGATTGTAAAGAAAACACACCATTAGAAAGTGGTGTGTTTTCTTTTTTACCTTACAAAATTGTAAGGTAAATGTAAGGGAAATCGAATGAACTGATTTTAGAAAAATGAGAATATTAAGAAGTGATATGATTCATATTTCTTTTGAGATTGAAAAGTTAAAAAACTCTTAAGGATTTATATGACAAAAAGATAAGAAATATGTGAGAAATTAATACTATACAAAAGGGATGGAGTGAAAGAGATGTCAACAAATGTAGTTACTGTAGAAAGTGTAGAAAAAACGTATGGGAAAAGAAATGAGAATCAGTCAAAAGCATTAAGGGGTGTTTCATTAAGTATTAAAGAAGGAGAATTTGTAGGGATTATGGGTCCTTCTGGATCTGGTAAAACGACATTGCTAAATGTGATTAGTACACTTGATCAAGCGACAGGTGGTAGTGTAACAATAGCTGGCACAAATATTACTTCTATGAAGGGAAATGCACTATCTGATTTTCGCTCTCAAAAATTAGGATTCATTTTTCAAGATTTTAACTTACTAGAAAATTTATCAATTTATGAAAATATTGCTTTGCCACTGTCTCTACAAGGAGTACCTTCAAGTGAGATTACTGGGAAGGTAAATGAAGTTGCAAAGAAATTAGGGATTACTGAAATTTTAACGAAATATCCAACTGCTGTTTCTGGTGGACAAAAGCAAAGAACAGCAGCAGCACGAGCTTTAGTACATAATCCGGCCATCGTATTAGCAGATGAACCGACAGGAGCACTTGATAGTAAAAATGCAAAAAGTTTATTAGAAGCGATGCAAGATTTACATGAAAATCACAATGTAAGTATTTTGATGGTAACACACGATGCATTTAGTGCGAGCTATTGTGAACGTATTTTATTTATTCAGGATGGACTTCTTTATAAAGAGTTAAATCGTCAAGGAACACGAGAAAATTTCTATCAAGATATTTTAGGTGTGCTTGCCCAAATGGGCTCAGCAACTGAGTCGAAGTAAGGAGGCGAGACTATGTTATTCAAATTATCACGTCATAGTATGAAAAAAATGTTAAAGGATTATATGGTGTTACTTATTGGTCTCGTTATTAGTATTAGTATTTTTTACATGTTCCAAACGATGGCGATGAATAGTGAATTTACAAAAGATAATAGTCTCATTAGTAGTATTAGGCTCGTCTTCTGGGTTGGTGCAATATTGCTTTCTTTCATTACAGTTTTTTACATCATATATGCCAATTCTTTTTTACTTACATTAAGAAGAAAAGAACTCGGTATGTACATGATGCTTGGAGCGAAAAAGAAAAAAGTAGCGCAATTATTATTTATTGAGACTTTTGGTATGGGTATTGTCAGTATTATTATCGGTATTTTAGTAGGAATAGTACTTGCTAGTGTAGCAGGAAATTTTTTAATGAATGGAATGGAAATTTCAGCAAAAGGTAATTACGCATCTGTGTACACACCAGCTATATTAGTTACATCTATTTTCTTCTTAATATTATTTTTCATTACTGGTTTAATGAATAGTTTCCGATTATTACGTAAAACAGAATTAGAATTAATACGTGAAGATGAAACGCAAGATGAGGTGAAGAAAAGTAAGACTCGCACTGTTATTATGACAGTACTAGGTGTATTGCTAGTAAGTACAGGATACTATTTTATGGTAAATATACAAATGTTTGCTGAACTAGGATTTATAATAGCGACAATCGTTACGACATTAGGAACGTATTTCATTTTCAACTCATTACTGCCACTTTTTGTAATGAAAATTAAGGGGAATAAAAAGCGAAATGAAACGGGATTAAATAGTTTTACTTATGCACAGTTACGCTTTCGAGTAACTAGTTTATCGAGAGTACTAGGCACTGTAGCGATGTTAATTGCATTAGGTGCAGGTGCGATGACAGCAGGTATGGCGTTTCAAAAGAATGTAGGCATTATGACAGACTTCTCACGTGTATATGATGTCGTAATTCATGATCCAAATGAACAAGATAAAGCAGCATTAAAAGAAATGGAAATTGTTGAAGAAAGCAAGTATAAGTATAAAGTAGATGGAGAAGCGGTTTATTATTTACGTAACGACTTAACTGAAAAACCACCACTTATTTCAGATCATTTTGATACAAAGACTTTAAAAGAACCTGCTCGTAAACGTGTAGCTGAACCTTTAACTGAACCCGTATATTCTGCTTTGGAAGCTCCCGAAGTAGCGAATAAGCTTCCTCGTATGCCAAAAGATTGGGAAGATGCGGTTGTAAGAGAAATACAAATTACACATAATCAATTTAACGGAAAACCTGTAAGAATTGCTGATGAAGAGCATTATAAAGGAATTCAAGGAACAGAACACACTGTGACATTAGCAAAAGTAGATGATATGAAAAAATATAAACTATTATTGACAGAAATTGACAATAGGCAAAAAGAACAAATTGAAAAAACAACAGGTACAAAAGTAGACTTATTTACGAAAATGACAATTTATCAATTTATGAACAGTTTCATGAGCGGAACAATGTTTATGGGATTTTTCCTTGGAATTGCGTTTTTAGCAATGATGGCGAGTTCTCTTATGTTCAAAATATTAACAGGAGCTTCTCGTGATGTACGCCGTTATGAAATGTTACGGAAAATTGGTGTGAGACGTAGTATGTTAACAAAAAGTATATATAAAGAAATCTCATATTTATTTATCTTCCCAGCAATTATTGGAATTTCCCACGTGTTAGTAGGGCTTAACTTATTCAGCTTTATATTAGTTGACCCGTTTGTGAAAGTGTGGGTGCCAATAGGGATTTTCATAGTAATTTATTTCATTTATTATTGGATTACTGTCCAACTTTATAAAGGTATGGTAATGCCGAAAGAAAAGATAGCGAAATAGGAAAACAATTGAGTCCTTGTTATGAAAACAAGGGCTTTTTCTGTGTTTGTGATACATAAATACGTGTATGCGAGATGTTTTCAAGTCTTTCTGTAATGAATATATAGAAAATTAAGGAAATGTTAAGGGTTTATGTAGCGGAAAGTTAAGAAGTGTATGGGAGACTAATAATGTACAAACAAATTTAGATGGAATTGATATTTTTATAAATTTAAAGGAAAGGAAACGTTGTATGAGGAAGATAAAAAAATTAATAAAACTTATCGGAGTCATTACTATACTATTACTAATCATAGCGTTGGTATTTCCTACATGGACCTCACAAATAAGGGTCAAAAACAGTATAAGTACATTAGAACAAGTAGAGATAAATGGAACTGGTCATGAAATTATGATACGCGGCAAAGATAAGAGTAATCCAGTTATTATCTTTGTACATGGTGGACCAGGTTCTTCGGAAATACCATATGCTCAAAAATACCAAGACTTATTGGAAGAGAAATTCACGGTTGTCAATTACGATCAAAGAGCAAGTGGAAAATCGTATCATTTCTTTGAAGACTATTCTAACCTTTCATCAGATCTACTCGTGGAGGATTTATTAGCTATGACGGATTACGTTTCAAAACGTCTAGGCAAAGAAAAAGTAATTTTAATAGGCCATTCTTATGGTACATATATTGGAATACAGGCTGCCAACAAAGCTCCTGAAAAATATGAAGCATATATTGGCATTGGACAGATGAGCGATACAGTAGAAAGTGAGATGGATAGTTTAAACTACGTTATTGAACAGGCACAAAATGCTGGGAATGCGGATGAGGTTTCACATTTAAAAGGGTTAACTGAAAAAATTAAAAATGGTGATACATATACCCCGCGAAATTATGTTGCGAAATATGGTGGAACATCAAGACTCATTGAAAATCCAGATGGTGATAACATGGGGATGTTATTCAGTAATGAATATAACTTGTTAGATGTAATTCGTTATAACGTTGGATTATCACACTCTCAAACTGTCTTATTAGAAAAAGACTTAAAGAATCCATTACCTACTAAAGTAACTAAACTGAAGTTACCGCTTTATTTTCTTATGGGTAAATATGACTATAATACTTCATTTCATGCAGCTAAACAGTATTTTGATAGGATTGAAGCGAATCAAAAAGAATTTATAGCTTTTGAAAACTCAGCACATTACCCTCAATTTGAAGAGAAGGAAAAGTTTTATGAGTGGTTGTGTGATACATTCGTAAAATGAAATTAAATAAAAAAGCACTTATTTTAAAAATAAGTGCTTTTTTATAGTATATAATCGATCAAGAAGGAAAATGTTGGATAATAGTCGAAAGATATAATACAACTTCAGAGAAATGACGAGAATCGATATGTTTTGTCGAGAGAGGAGTTATTTTATTAAAAGATATAGGTACTATACATAGTTTTAGTTTCTGAATATTCATTTAAATAGAAGGGGTAATAGTTATGTTCATTCGAATTGGTAAGTGGTGTGGGGTTACTTGTTTACAATTATTTGCTGCAATCTTATGTATAATCTGTCTAGGTGCGCTCCCTCGGTTATTTAAGGGATTACAAATTGATTTAATCGGTTTTTGGAATGCAATTATATATGTTGGTGAGAAAGTACTTCACCCAACTGAAATTACATATGGTTTTCAAGCGCCGAGAAAATTATTTCCGCAAATTTGGATCCATTATATTGAAACGATGATAGTATTTCTTTCAGCATTTTTACTTTCTTTATGTATAGCGTATGTACTTGTTGTTTTTGTACTGCAGCGAACTCATATGAAACAAAGAATATGGAATGGGATTTTTCTTACCCTTGAGAGCATACCAGATATTTTACTTATTTTATTATCGCAACTTCTTGTCGTAATTATTTTTCAAAAAACAGGGTTTATGCCAATCAAACTGGCTGGATTAGGGGAAGAAAGAGTACGTTTGTTACCGATTATATGTCTTACAATACCAACAACGTTATTGTTTATTAAACTTTTGTTATTAAGGTTCAGAGAAGAATTAGAGAAAGATTATAGTATGTTTGCCAAGAGTAAAGGGTTAAGCTTACGGCATATTTTGACACATCATATTTCAAGAAATGTTTTATTGACGACAGTTTATTATGCGAAAACAAATATTTTATTTATGCTATCCAATTTATATATTATTGAATGGATTTTTAACACATATGGAATGTTTGTATTTGTAAAAGAACATTCGAACATAGAAATTTTCACAGTAAGTTTAATTATATTATATGTACCGATTTTTATCTTGTTTCGTTTATTACATACGCTTTTGCAAAATGTTATAAAGGAGCGTGCGTAATATGTGGCAAGTTGTTAAAAAAGATGTAAGGTTTTGGTTTGGTGTAACCTTTTTAAGTGTCCTTATGATTGTTAGTATTGGGAATACGTTGTTTTTCGATGGGAATATTCGTGAACTAACGATGATGTATAACGCAAAAGGAGAATTAGAGGTTGCTCCGTTTTCACCATCGAGTAAATTTTGGTTCGGAAGTGATGCGAAAGGCCGCGATCTTTTTCAACTAATAATAGAGGGAGCGAAATGGACGGTTGGTGCGAGTTTAATTATAGCGATTTTACGAGTAATTATTGGAGGGGGCATAGGCTTACTTCTCGGTATGTATAGTCGGCGTTCTTTTCCAATTATTTCGTCCTTTTTTGACCCATTCAGCATTGTACCAATGGTTATGATTTCCTATTTTATATTAAGGGGAGTTTTAATGTTCGACAGTGGAGAGGCAGCTGCTCCGTTTCATTTGCGAGTTGCGTTTCAAATTATAGTTCTTGCATGTCTTGCAGTACCGACAGTTATGTTGTATGTAGCGCAAGAAGTCAAGCGTATTAAGAAAGAAGAATTTATGTTGGCGGCCACTGTGCTCGGCGGAAGTAAGTGGCAGAGGTTGAAACGCCATGTATGGCCGCATATGTTACCATCATTTCTTTTATTAGTAGCCCAGCAATTTGTAAGTACTTTATTACTCCTCTTGCATCTTGGTTTGTTGGAATTATTTTTTGGCGGAACAATAATTTTTGGCGCTATAGATGCAGATAGTGTAACAAAGGAATGGACTGGCCTAATTGGTCAAAACTTCCGTCACTTAACTACTCATACATGGATTGTACTTATACCAATCGCTTTCTATAGTATGACAATCTTATCAGGGAATCTAATTAGCAATAGTATGCAAGATGCAATTAGACTAGGAAGTGTAAAAATGTCGAAGAGGAAGGATAAAGAAGTGAAAGTAGAGAAGCAAGTACAACCTACTATGAATGATTTTTCTTTCTATAAAGAGGTACAAAAATAAAGAAAGATAGCTGAAGACAAATTGTTTTCAGCTATCTTTTTTGTTTAAAGTGGTGGTAAATCAATCTTACCTTCTTCAAATAATTCTTTTATCATATGTTTCGTATAACCAGCTGCTTGACCAAATGTGATTTTTGCTGGCATTGGTGCTTCATTTACATCTACAACTACATCAATAATGCATGGTTTACTTTGTTTTACTGCATTTTCAAAGGCGGGAAGTAAATCATCTAACTGTTCTACACGGTATCCAATACCACCGCAAGCCTCGGCATATTTTGCGAAATCAGGGTTTGTTAAGTCTGTACCAAATTCGATATTCCCCATAACTTCTTGTTCGAATTTAATCATGGCGATCTTATTATTATTTAAAACGACGACAACGATTGGTAGTTTATATTTAACAGCTGTTACGAAATCGTTCATTGTCATTCCGAAACCGCCGTCACCACAAACGGCAAATACTTGTTTATCTGGGAAAGCAATTTGTCCAGCAAGTGCACCAGGTAAACCGCAGCCAAGTGTTGCGAGCCAACTAGAAATGATAAATTTCTGGTTTGTCATACGGAAGTGCCTTGCAGTCCATACTGTTACATTTCCGACATCGACTGAAAGAATTGCGTCATCTTCTGCTACTTTCTGCAGTGCATGCATAACTCGTTGTGGTTTAATTGGAGTAGAAGAATCTTCTTCTTGAGTGTGTAATTTTTCTTCCCACTTTTTCATCATTTCTTGATGATGCTCTAAGAAGGAAAGATCCTCGTGTTTTTCTACATTTTCAATTAACCATTTTAATGTTTTATCAGCGTCACCAGCTAAGCCGATATCTGTCGTATAACGTTTCCCAATTTGTGCGGGGTCTGTATCAATATGAAGTGTTTTTGCTTTTTCGGGTAAGAAACCAGTGAACGGATAAGAAGTGCCCACCATAATTAAAGTATCAGCATGTTTCATTGCTTCATAAGAAGGTTTCGTCCCGATTAAACCTAATCCACCGATACAAAGAGGGTGTTCATCAGGAACAATCCCTTTAGCTGGTAATGTAAGTACGATTGGTGCACCGATATGTTCTGCAAATGCAAGTAAAGAATCTCTCGCATGTTTAGCTCCTTTTCCGGCTAAAATAACAGGTTTTTTCGCTTCATTAAGTGCGAGTTTCGCTACAGCTAAATCTTCTTCTTGCGGAAATATTTCTGGTAATGTAAAGGAAGAGTTTGTAATACGTGCACCATTTTTCACTTCAAATTTTGGAACATCATCTGGAATTGTAAGAACAGAGACACCTTTTTTTGTATATGCCATTCGAATCGCTTGATTAACTACAGCAGGTAACTGTTCAGCTGACATTATTCGTTGGTTATAAACCGCGACATCATCAAACATTCTTTCTAAGTTTACTTCTTGGAAAAAATCCGTTCCGAGTAAATCACTTTCGACTTGTCCTGAAATTGCTAATACGGGAGCTTGATCGAGTTTCGCATCATATAAACCATTTAATAAATGAATAGCTCCAGGTCCTGCAATAGCCATACAAACACCAAGTTTTCCTGTTAATTTCGCATAGGCTGCCGCTGCTAACGCACCAGCTTCTTCATGGCGAACTTGAATAAATTTAATTTTATCTTGTTTTTTTCTTAAAGCTTCAATAATAGAATTAATGGAATCTCCAGGCATACCATATATGTGTTCTACACCCCAGTCAATTAAAAGATCCACTAATGCTTCACCGGCTGTTTTTCCAAACATAATCGTTCCTCCTTATAATAGGTAGATACTATTATGTTTTGGAGAAAAAGGAAAAATATACAAATGATATAACTTATTTGTTTTAATGATGACCAGTGAAAAGAGTGAAGACTGTTATTAGTAAAAATCCACTAATAGACCACGATAGAAACGGAAGGAAAGGTAGCTGTTTTTTTGCTTTCCAAAGCATTTCGTGAATTGTGACATAGCCAAGAGAACCAATTGCGCTTCCCATAATAAGTCCTTGTAAATGGAGAGCTTTCCCGTCCATCATAATGCCAAAAACAGTACCGGTCCCTAGGATAAGAGAAAGTAATAAAGTTGTTAATAAAAATGAAATGTATTTATGTTTTGTAAAAAGAAATGGAATAATTAAAGCTAACCCTTCTGGAATATGGTGAATGACAATCGCAAGTAAGAAAGGAATGGCAGAGTCATTATGATTTATAAACGCTGTTCCTAACGCAAATCCACTCGGCATATTATGAATGAATATAGCGAAAGAAAGAAAAAGGAAGGTTTGCCATGCTTGTTGATCTTTCTTATGTATAATCGGATGATGACAATAGTTATCTAATAAGCTCATAACTAAAATACCGATAGCTATACCGAGCATAGGCCCAATTATTTCATAGCTTGAAAATGTTTCAGGAATAATTTCAAGTGATAAAAGCCCAAGCAAAATCCCACCACATAATGCGTATAAGCGATGCATCTTTTCTTCAATTAGTTGGCGTGTTGCTACTCCAACAGCACCTCCTAATAGTAATCCACCGAACGAAAAAAACGTAACGATTATAGGAATCCATAAACGTTCCATATCATCACACTCCAATTCTATCCCCTTGTTTTCAGCTTACTAATGGGGGAGGGAGATTAGTCCAAATTATTATGACTAATTATAGAGAAAAAACTGTAAATTCATTATAATTTACATATTAAAATGAAATGGGGAATGTAAGTGCAAACAAAATGGAATTTATCTGAATATGAAAATCCAAAACGATATGATATAGAAAATAAAAGTTTTTCAGATTTTCCGTTTTTACTATCATGGGCGCAAAAACTAAATATACAAAATGAATGGATTTTAGATATTGCATGTGGAACAGGGAGAGTCACTATTCCTTTTATCGAAAAAGGGTATCAAATGATTGGTATAGATATACATGAAGGAATGCTTGCTGAAGCGAAGAGTAAATCTGCGAGTTTAAAGAATATAAAGTGGTTACAGCAAGACTGCTTGCAATTGAGCGTCGAAGAGACAATTCCGTTAGCATTTATGGTAGGACATGGATTCCAACATTTTCTTACTAATACACATCAAAATCAATTATTAGCATCGATTCATAATGTAATAACTGATAATGGTATATTCATATTTGATACACGTTTTCCGTCAAAGGAAGAATTAATACAACCACCTACAGAAGAATATTGGACAACTATTACAGATGAACAGGGAAGAAGATGTGATTTATATACTGAGATGAATTATGATTCAATTCAACAAATACAGCACTACATAACAACAAGAAGGTTTTATGAGGATAATGCGCTAGTAGAGGAACTGAAAACAACAATAGATCTTCGGTATACGTATCCACAAGAATTAGAAAGATTACTAGTAGCGAATGGGTTTGAATTGTTACATATATATAATGATTGGGATGGGAATGAGTTGCAGGAGGATTGTTATTCTATGGTGGTAGTTTGCCGAAAGAAAAGATAGGGATGCTGATTATTAGTTGATAAGTGACATAAAGAAGTGTTCCTAAGAATATAACAATCAGGCGCGTTTATATAGAAACGCGTCTTTTCTTATATAGTAAGTTATTAGAAAAAATAATCAAACTGTATTTCATATTAACAATAGACTATGTGTTTTTGTTTTAATTGTAAGGAAGAATAAGAGGAGCTGCAGTGGAGTGCTATGGTGGGGACTGTGAAAATACAATTATAAAGAAAATGAAGGATAAGGTCATAATCAAATGTTGTTTACTGAGCCATTAGAGTTTTATATAATATACAAATAAACAAAACTGGATGGTTGCCAGTTTAGAGAGACATAAAAAATGTCCTGGTATTTAGATAATGTTTATGAGTTAAATAAAGAAAAACGAATGTAATAAAAATTTACTATACTAACTTTATGGAGAGTAATGTTATGAAAGCAGAAAAAATACTTGAAACACTAGATAGGTACGCGGAAGATTTTGATTTTCCAGTACTTGATAACTATAATTTTGACTTAGCACAATCCAGAATATCTGTTTTTCGAGAGGAAGACAAGTGGCTCATTGTATTTGAGGTTGTGGGCGTTGATGCAAACCTTGAGATATCGAATAACTTCTATGTGTATAGTAATAGCATGAGACAGCAAGGATTCTTTTCATGTTTCGATGAAATCTTAACGCTTGTAAATGAAGAATATTGGTACGATGATGAAGAGCATTTCCTTGTAGATCCTTTTCATATGGAGTTACTTTTGAAAGGAGAACGTATCACTTTAACACCAACTGCAGAAGAGTATAAGTGTTTAGGAATTGAAACAGATTCATTTCATCCTACCAAACTTATTCGTTTTTTAACTTCTAAATATAAGGAGAAATTCTGGGTAAATCCCTCGGACATATTAGATGAAACCAATGCAGAATTTAAACCAAATCTATTTTATCAAACAGAAGAATGGGAACATCCTGATATAAGTGATGATCAAAAACCGAGTGAGAGCATATTCTTTCAAAGTTTAGCTAAAGCGATTGAATTAAATAATGTGAATTTGATAACTGTAGGGAAAGTAAATAATGATTGGACCAATTGGACATGGAGTGATTTTGAAAAACAAGAAGAGGATGACATTTAAATAAGAAACTGTTTTTCCCCACCTATGATACATTGAAGCATTTGTAACATGATTTTATCGGCAAAGCCATGTATGAACTTCGCTTTCACATCTAAATCATTTGAGTTGAACAATTGTATTAGTTATTACTAATATGTCTGTCAAAATATTTTTAAAAAAGATAGATAAATGTTTCTTCGCTTTATTTTTAATGTGAGAAGGAATGTAAATAATGAACAAAAAAATAATATAGTTAGTGGAAGTGAAGGAAATG
Organism: Bacillus sp. DB-2; assembly: GCF_003315125.1. Classification (NCBI taxonomy): domain Bacteria; kingdom Bacillati; phylum Bacillota; class Bacilli; order Caryophanales; family Bacillaceae; genus Bacillus; species Bacillus sp. DB-2. The sequence goes on from NZ_QNRN01000013.1 coordinate 198,051, forward strand.
TTATAGTGTTTGATGCACACATTAAGAGGTTTTATGTAACAGGAAAGAGAAGCTTTTTGTTTGAATTTCAGGGTATACAAAATGTAAACGTTGACTGGGATTTATTTCTCATGCTAACATATAGATAATTTAATCAAGGCGGTGGAAATGTATTGGACTCAGATGTTGACTCGGATAGGTGGCTAAATGACCTCGATTTTCTCAGAGTACCCCTCATCATTTTGAGAATGTAGATTTTATACAATCTCATGTCAATGTGTATGAAGTAGGTCTGGAAAGAGAAAATATATCAGGAGGTGAATCCTTTAGTTTCAAGGAAGCTAAGGGAATTAGTTGGACATATTTAATTTAATCATGGTAGTGGTTTTAATCGCATGTACTGCATTTTTCGTAGCAATTGAGTTTGCTATTGTAAAAGTAAGAGGATCAAAGATTGATCAATTTGTATTAGAAGGAAAGAAGGGTGCGCTGGCAGCGAAGAAAGTGACATCAAACTTGGATGAGTATTTGTCAGCTTGTCAATTAGGGATTACAGTTACAGCAATGGGACTCGGGGCACTAGGTGAACCAACGATTGAGAGACTTTTACATCCTTTATTTGATAAGTGGAACATCAATCCTTCCATTGCAGGTGTATTATCTTTAGGAATTGCTTTTACTATTATGACGTACTTACATGTTGTAGTTGGTGAATTAGCACCAAAAACATTCGCGATTCAAAAGGCTGAGAAGGTTACTTTATTACTTTCGGCTCCGCTTATCTGGTTCTACAAAATCATGTATCCGTTTATTCGCTTGTTAAATGGCTCTGCAAGGATGATAACAGGAATGTTCGGCTTAAAACCTGCATCAGAGCATGATGTAGCACATACAGAAGAAGAATTACGATTGATTCTTTCTGAAAGTTATGAACGTGGAGAAATTAATCAAGCTGAATACAAATATGTAAATAATATTTTTGAATTTGATAATCGTATTGCGAAAGAAATCATGGTCCCCCGTACAGAAATTATAGGGCTACATGTAGATAATTCTTTAGCAGACCATATGAAAATAATCCGTGATGAAAAGTACACACGTTACCCAGTATTTGGGGAAGATAAAGATGAAATCATTGGTATGGTGAATGTGAAAGATTTCTTTATCCGTTATATGAATAAGGAAACAAAAGAATTCAGTTCTATTCAATCGTATACGCGTCCAGTAATTGAAGTAATTGAGACCATACCAATACATAATCTTTTACTACAAATGCAAAAGAAACGTATTCCGTTGGCTGTCTTATATGATGAATACGGCGGTACGGCTGGTATTGTAACCATTGAGGATATACTGGAAGAGATTGTAGGAGAAATACGTGATGAATACGATGAAGATGAGCGTCCGCCCATCCAGCAAATGAATGAAGGTCATGTTGTCGTAGAAGGTAAAGTATTAATTAGCGAATTAAATGATTTACTAGGATTACATATGAATGATAGTGATGTTGACACGATTGGTGGTTGGATTCTGATGCAGAATTATGATATCCAGGAAGGACAAACAGTAAATAGCGAAGGATATGCATTTAAAATTCTTTCTAAAGACCCTCACCAAATCAAACGTGTTGAAATACAAAAAGAAATGTTGGAAGCAGCAACTGTATAGTTGCTGCTTTTATCCTTTTTGGCAAGAAGACTCCATCTGATTTGTGTTACGGGTGAAACCCAACAATTCAGGTGTAGATGAATTGCCGTCAGAAGGTAGGCTGAACTCTTTTGTTTCGTTCATAACAATTTTTTGAGGGCGAATATTTGTTTCTTTTTGTCTTACGATATAATCTGCCCTTAGATAAGGAGGGAATATATCGTAAGACAACGAAATTGGATAATAATAATCATTCGGTTACTTGCGCTAAAAGGAATTACGATGAAGACCATGTTCACATTTTGTTCCAAATATTGATTTGTTAAAAGTAACTAATGATTTTAATAAACCCTCTGAGAAAGGTGGTGAAAACAATGGCTAGAAAGAAAGCAGTGAAAGTATTACGTAAACAAAAGAAAAGAGAAAACATACAACGATTCACGCAGAAACAGAATATCGGACGAGCTTGCCTTACTGCGAAAGAATTTCGCTTACTGCAAAGCATGTCACATAGTTCAAAAGCGTTGCGAAATGTTGGATTATACACAATTAAACAAAGTTACTTGAATAATAACAAGATGGCTACTGTAAAAGAAGTGGACACTGCCATGCAAGCCGATATGAATTACTGGGGCATTCAATCAAACTCTGTTCAAGCGATTCGTAGATCCTTATTTACAGAAGTAAAAAGCTTTTTTAAAGGATTGGAACAGTGGAAGAAAAAACCTGAAACCTTCGCAGGTCGTCCTAAGTTTCCGAATTATTCTGGTTCAACTGACAAACGAATTATTGAAATCTATCAAGTTCCAAAAGTGGATGATAACGGGTATTGGATGATTCCAATGAATGTTGCATTCAGGAAAAAATTCGGTTCCATTAAAATACGTATGCCTAAAAATGTAAGAAATAAAAAAATCTCCTACATTGAGATTGTACCGAAACAAAAAGGTCGGTTCTTTGAGGTGCATTACACATATGAAATGCACGTTTCTCAAATGAAGAAACCATCCACGACTACTAGTAACGCTTTGAGTTGCGATTTAGGTGTAGATAGATTATTAAGTTGCGTAACAAATACAGGTGACACATTTTTAATTGATGGAAAAAAACTAAAATCTATTAACCAGTACTTCAACAAAATGATACGTAATCTCCAACTGAAAA